>JAQBZZ010000015.1 GCA_027622595.1 Chloroflexota bacterium | reverse complement strand
GTAGGAGTGGGGGCCGTATCTCAGTCCCCCTCTGACCGTTCATGCTCTCACACCGGTTACCCGTCTTAGGCTTGGTGAGCCGTTACCCCGCCAACTACCTGATAGGACGCAAGGCCCTCCCTGGGCACCACGATTTGCACCGTGCCTTTCCTGACCCTCCATGTCAAAGGGCCAGCGTACGGAGTATTAGCCCGCCTTTCGGTGGGTTATCCCCCTCCCAGGGTCAGATCCCTTACGCGTTACTCAGCCGTTTGCTACTACCCTGATGGAGCAAGCCCCATCAGAACCGTTCAACTTGCATGCATTAGGCGCGCCGCCAGCGTTCGTCCTGAGCCAGGATCAAACTCGCTATAAAAAACCTTCCTTCCACTATTCAGTTGTTAAGGTGCATCACCGCCACCACATGAACACCACCACACAAAGCCTTTCTATTATACCTGGCTGCATTCCCATGTCAATGCCCCAACCCACGCAGGATACCGCGGTTGTGCTGCTCACGGTATAGGTGGTATCCTATCTGGGTTTTGGATTCTCCTCTTTGCTCTGGCTTTGCGGAGTCATTGAAGGTGGATTCACCGGAGGTTGTATAGATGCATTTGCTCATAGATGGATTTGGAGGAGACGGAGAGAAGATGAAAGACGAGGAGTTCGTCTATAATTTCCTCGACGTGTTTCCATCTGAAATAGGAATGAACAAGATCAGCGAACCCCATGTCACCACTTACCACGGTCCTAAAGAGGAGGACTGGGGGGTATCCGGGTTTGTGCTCATCGCGGAGAGCCACATAAGCGTGCACACCTTTCCGGAGAGGGCTTACGTGAACATTGACGTGTTTTCCTGTAAGGACTTCGACAACGAGCAGGCTCTCGCTAGGATTATGGAGAGGTTTTCCCTTGACCAGACGAAGCACTGGGTGATAGGGCGCGGCCTTGACTACTCCCGTCCCAAGTCCCGCATACCCGTAAGCCGCGGGCAAGCCAAGGCGGTGCTCAGCGGAGCGGGCTGATGGGTACGGGCGGCTCAACTCCGTTGCCTCCCTCAGTGCCGTGGAGCTTTGCGGCTGTCGGCCCCGATGAAACCAACCTGGAAGACTGTCGTGTTGTGGTTGTGCCTGTGCCATACGATGCCACCACCTCCTATAAGGGAGGCTCAAGGGAAGGGCCGAACGCCATTATCGAGGCCTCTCGCCATCTGGAGGACTACGATATTGAGCTGGACCGAGAGACATACAATGTGGGAATCTACACTCTGCCGGAGATAGAGCCGCACGTGGGCGGCCCTGAGGAGATGACGGAGCGGGTCAGAGCTACGGTGCGTCCATTTGCCAGGGACGGCAAGCTCCTGGCCGTTCTTGGCGGTGAACACTCCATATCGGTGGGTGTGGTGAAAGCCCTTCGAGAGTTTCATTCTGACCTGTCTGTGCTGTACCTGGATGCCCACGGTGATCTGAGAAACGAATACATGGGTAGCGGCTTTAGCCATGCCTGTGCAGCCCGAAGGATTTGGGAGATGTGCCCTCTGGTGGAGGTTGGTGTCCGCAGCATCAGCCAGGAGGAGATGAGCTTTATTCAAGGAGAAGGGCAAGAGGGCCTGAAGGTGTACTTCCACGATGACAGCGATACAAAGGTGTCCTGGGACGTGGAGGAGGTGCTGAAGAGCATCTCAGAGCATGTATATGTGAGCATAGACCTGGATGTTTTTGATCCAGGCATCATGTCGGCGGTTGGCACTCCCGAGCCTGGAGGGCCTGGTTGGGAGGCGGTTTTAACTCTGCTCAGGGCCGTATCCAGGGAGCGGACAATTGTGGGTTTCGATGTCGTAGAACTGTGTCCGGGAGCAGGCCCTTCTTCCTGCGCCTTTGTGGCAGCCAAGCTGGCTTATAAGGTTATGGGGTATGCTACGGAGGGACTCTCAAGAGGTTAAGCGGCCTGGGGTCCTGAATGGGGATAGGGTTATGAAGGGCTCCGTCAAGCTTGGCAGCATTCTTGGGGTTCCACTATGGCTTCACTATAGCTGGTTCGTTGTTCTGTTTCTGATCACTTCTTCTCTGGCGATACTACTCAGCGACGTGCGTCCATTCTGGTCCCTTATGGAGCGGTGGATAGTCGCCCTGGCCTCAAGCACGGTCCTCTTCGCCTCTGTAGTCGCTCATGAATTGAGCCACGGTCTGGTAGCCCAGAGAAACGGGATTCCCGTAAAGGGGATAACCCTGTTTATATTTGGGGGAGTGGCCCACATATCCAGGGAAGCTGCCAGCCCCCGTATCGAGCTTCTGATAGCATTGGCCGGGCCTCTATGCAGCATACTGTTGGGTCTTCTCTTCTATGGCTTGAGCTTCGTGGTGGAACCTCTCAGCATCCACCTGGCGGTGATGATGAGTTGGCTGTTTGTGATGAACATTGTCCTTGGAGTTTTCAATCTAATTCCAGGATTCCCACTGGATGGGGGCCGTGTATTTCGTGCCGTGGTGTGGGCCATATCCGGTAACTACGCAAGGGCCACCCGGATAGCGACATACGGAGGCCAGGTGACGGCCCTGGTTTTTGCGGCCATCGGGGTTGGCATCTTTCTGCTAGATCATAACCCGGTTCAAGGCATCTGGCTGGGGTTTATCGGATGGTTCCTGTGGCAGGCGGCTTTGACCAGCTTCAGGCAGTTCCGCCAGCGTCAGGGGTTGCAGGGTATGGTTGCCAGGGACCTGATGAGCACGGATTACGCAGAGATTTCCCCAGAGATGTCCGCGAATGACCTGATAGATGGCGGAGTCTTGCGCAGGAGCCAGACGTGCTTTGTCGTTGCCGAGGACGGTCGAATTAGCGGGTTCCTCAATCTTGCTGCGGTGAAAAAAGTGGCAAAGAGGTCAAGGGAAACCACAAGGGTCAGGCAGGTGATGGTGCCCCTGGACATGGTGGCGTGGATTGCTCCTGAAGATGATTCCAACAGGGTCATGGAAGCTCTTGACGATGAGGAGTTGGGTGTGGTGCCCGTGATGGATGGTGAGGCGGTGGTTGGAGTTGTAATGCGTCAACATCTACTAAGACTTATGATATCTCGCTCCGAGCAGGGCCGTCGAAGAGAGGTGTAAGGGACTTTTCCTAGGGTCGCTCTCGCCTCATGGCTTCATCGCTCTTTATCACCGGAGTGCGGAGTGTTACAATACTAACCCGTGCCGTACGGGTGGAACCAGCGACGCCTTGTTAATCGTTTCGTTGGTTGTTTAGCTCTAGAGAGTACACGGGAATGGCCCTTGGAGGGCGCAGGAGCAGACTAGGATGATATATATGGACCACGCAGCCACTACGCCCGCCCGCCCGGAGGTCATGGCTGCCATGCTACCCTACTTCTCCGAGAAGTTTGGGAATGCTTCCAGCCTGTATGCCCTGGCCCAGGAGTCACGGAAGGCGTTGGACGAGGCGAGGGAGTCGGTGGCCAATGTTCTCGGAAGCAGACCGAGCGAGGTGATTTTCACCAGCGGAGGAAGTGAGTCCGACAACGCCGCTCTAAAGGGGGCAACCTTTGCCCAGAGGGGAAGCGGAAACCACATAATCACCACCAGCATCGAGCATCACGCTGTTCTGCATACGTGTGATTTTCTGGAGGACTTTGGCTTCGAGATCACGTATCTGCCCGTGAGTAAGGATGGACTGGTGGACCCGGATTCGGTGGTACGGGCCATTACAGATAAGACCATCCTGGTGAGCGTGATGTTGGCCAACAACGAGATAGGCACGATCCAGCCGGTGGCCGAGATAGCTCGAATGGTGAAAGAGGTGGCCAAAAACAAGCGGCAGACCATTGTGTTCCACACGGACGCCGTACAGGCGGCAGGCTACATGGATATAAATGTTAATGCCCTTGGCGTGGATATGATGAGTCTGTCAGCCCACAAGCTATATGGCCCAAAGGGCGCTGGTGTCCTCTACGTGAGGCGGGGCACGCCATTCATGCCCCAGCAGCTCGGCGGGGCACAGGAGAGACAGAGGCGCGCGGGCACTGAGAATATGCCGGGGATCGTGGGCACTTCGGTGGCCCTCAAGCTTGCCAGCGAAGAGAGGGTATCCAGCAGCGAGCACTGTCTTCGTCTTCGGGACAGACTAATCAATGGAATTCAGGAACGAATCGAGAGGGTGCGGCTCAATGGCCACCCGTCGCTCCGTCTTCCTAACAACGTTAATTTTTCCTTTGAGGGTGTCGAGGGAGAGCCGATTCTCCTTGGACTCGATTTTGCCGGAGTCGCCGCATCCAGCGGCAGCGCATGCACGTCTGGCTCTCTGGAGCCGTCGCACGTGCTGCTGGCCCTGGGGTTGTCTGCGGACCTGGCGCACGGGAGCCTTCGTTTGACCCTTGGCAAGGACAATACCGAAGAGGACGTTGACTATGTCCTAAAGGTGCTGCCGGAGCTGGTCGGTCGTCTGAGGGCTATGCCCAGCCTATCTCACGTTTCTTCCTGATCAACAGTATGAAAATAAACCTTCCTATACGGTGTCTCGCTCTGGTGCTCATACTATCGCTGGCGGTTGTTACCGGCTGTATCCGTACCCCCGATAAGGAGTATGGAGCGAGAGGCGAGGTCCTTTCCATAGGGGCGCACAAGCCCAAGTTGCTGGACAAGGTGGTCTACACCGTTCAGGAGCAGAACTGGGTGATCACTCCCCAAGAAGAGGGTTTTAAGATAGCGGTTGTGCAGGCCAGAGCGGTCAACGTGACATCGACCCAGGTGACACTGTCCGTGGATGAAAACGCCGCCACGCTGAACGCCAAGGATGGGGGGGGCGAGTTCAAAGCCTTTGAACCTGGGATGAGAGCGGTGGAAACCTCGGAGGAAGCGCCGAAGGACAATCCCTATGGCTCACACATCTGGGGCCAGTTCCAGCTTTTCAAGAACTTTGAGATAGCAGGGTGGCTCTTCTTTGAAGTGCCAGACGGCACCCAGTTTGCCGACATGACATGGGATGACGTGGAGTTCGTCAGGGTCGTCTACCCAAGATAGGGGTTCCGTTACTCCAAAATAGCAGTCCACTGTTCTGCTTGTCGGCCAGTGTGATGTCTTTGTAATACCATGTAAACCGTCATTGCGAGGAGTCCTGATAAATTTGGACGACCCGTTCGCTTTGGCTCAGGGTAAACTCCGCAATCTGGAGCGGGAGCACCCCGCGCCAGGGTTGCCACGGCCCTCCTTCGTCGGGCCTCGCAACGACATGCGTGGCAAACTTCGGGGACTGTACGCTAGGGGAAAATGGTATAATTATTCCTAAGCCATTACGCGCGTGGAACTGACAAAGATCGCTCCCCTGGGAGGAAGACATTCTATGAACACACTTAAAACCGGCTTTCTTATGATAGTGCTTTCGGTACTGCTGGTATCGGCAGGCTACTTCATGGGTGGTATGGGGGGCATGATTTTCGCCCTGATATTCTCATTTGGGATGAACTTCTTTGCCTACTGGTACAGCGATAAGCTCGCCCTGCGGATGGCGGGAGCCAAAGAAGTCTCCCAGGAAGAGGCTCCGGACCTGCACTTCATTGTGGAAGAACAGGCGATGCTGAGCAACCTCCCAAAGCCCAGGGTCTACTTAATTGAGAACGACTCTCCCAATGCCTTTGCCACAGGGAGAAATCCCAGCCATGCCGCTGTGGCAGCCACGACGGGGATTATGCGCATCTTGAACCGCGATGAACTGTCCGCTGTGCTGGCCCACGAGATGGCCCACGTTGGCAACAGGGACACCCTCATTATGACGGTGGCCGCGGCAATGGCCGGGGCAATCACCTTTCTGGCGATGATGGCCCGCTGGTCGATGATCTTCGGTGGCCTTGGCAGAGGTAGAAGAAGTGGGGGCAATGGGGCAATGGTTGGGATCGTAGGGCTTCTGGTGGTGGCGATACTGCTTCCTCTGGCGGCGGTCCTCGTCCGGGCGGCCATTTCCAGGGCCCGTGAGTACCAGGCCGATGCCACAGGAGCCAAGAACTGCAGGAATCCCTGGGCCCTGGCCAACGCTCTTGAGAAGCTGGAGACGGAGACTCACCGCACACCGATGAAGGTAAACGAGGCCGTCTCCCACCTGTTCATCGCAAATCCACTAATCGGCTTCTCGGCGACCATGTTCTCCACGCATCCTCCCATGCAGGAGCGGATCAGCAGGCTGAGGGATATGCGGGGATACTAATTAACCACCTCAGAATACGAGGGGAGGTCACATGGAACGCTGGCCCCCGGGTAAACTGATTTACCACAAAGACCTTTGGCGTGGAGAAATCCTCAATATTTTCCCGGTCACCGTGGTTCAAGATGCCCCGAATCTTTTGGCACTCTACTCTCATGCCGGGGCGACATGTCTTAGCGGACAGACCAGAGGCCGCCAAAACGTGCCGATAGCAGAGCGTATAAAGATTTTCGGCGAGAAAATTCCAAAACTGGAGTCCAGGCAGGTCCGACGCCACGTTCTCAGTCTCAACACTCCCGGACAACATTCATCAGTACTTCTTTTCTGGCGGATGGACTGGGAGTTTGACGGCTGGTATGTCAATCTGGAGCCGCCATACCGTCGTATTCCCGAAGGCGTTGTTAAGGGAGACCATCTTCTGGACATTGTGGTAAGACCTAACTTCGAATGGGACTGGAAGGACAGAGACGAGTTCGACGCTGCTTGCGAGGCCGGGATCTTCACTGCCCAAGTTCGTGATTCCGTTCTCAAAGAAGCGGCACGCATGGTGGACCGTATTGAGCAGCGACAGACGCCCTTCTCTGAACCCTGGCCGCACTGGAGACCGGACCCCGATTGGATGATACCCCATCTCACGATGGATGAGCATGGGCAGCGAAATCTGAAGCTCTCCAAGCGCTAGGAGTCAGTCGCCGGATTCCCTGGGGATTGCCCCCAGGGAAAGAATCCCCTCCCTTTCAATGAAGTTGAGGATGTGACGGTTGATCCGCTTCATGAGTCCCGGCCCCTCGTAGATAAAGCCTGTGAAGAGTTGGACTGTGTTAGCCCCGGCTTGCAGGGCACTGAGGGCATCCTCGCCGGAGGAGATGCCGCCGCATGCGTTTATGATGAATTTGTCTCCTGCGTGGCGTCGGATTTCTCTCACGATGCGCAGCATGTGAGGGTACAGGGGCTTGCCGCTCAGACCTCCTCTGCCCACGGCCAGGCGGTCATCCTCTACTGGCCGGGTATTCGCCGCGGTGACCCCATCGACGCCATACTTGAGGCACATGTCGACAAGTTCCAATATGCGACTTCTCTGGGCCTCGTCGAAGTAGGGTGGCAGCTTCAGGAACAGGGGTTTCTCCTTGGAGGGTTTCAGGGCGGAAAGCAACTCTTCGAGTTGCGGTGGCTCTTGAAACATCCTTATGCCCTCCGTGTTCGGCGAGCTTATGTTCAGTTCCACACCCGACGCCAGGGGCTGGAGCGTTTGATAACAATGAGAGAAGTCCTCTATAGAGAGGCCTGAGATGCTCGCCAGTAGAGGGATACCCCGACTGGTGTTTCGTTTGAGCCTATCGGCTGCAGCTTTCAGGCCGTGACTGGGAAATCCAAGGGAGTTCACAAGGGAGTGCTCAGATGGGTTGCGCGCTATCCTGGGCCTTGGGTTTCCCTGACGGGGTTCGGCCACCACGGTGCCGGCCACTATGTACCCGAAACCAAGGTTGGAGAGGGACTCTATCATGCGGCAGTCCTTATCGTAACCGGCGGCCAGACCGATGGGGTTCGGAAGGTGGATGCCGCCCACGTCGGTGTGCAACCTCTCGTCATCGACCTGGAAAAACGGTCTCAATGTTTTCCATAGGGGTTTTGCCTGAAAGGCGACCTCGGCGAGTTTTTGTGCCCTCTCCGGCGGCAGCGTGAATAGAAGGGGACGTATCAGGTTGGTGTAGATGCTCACAGTTTTTCCATAATTGAAGTGTGTCTATTGTACCCCATGGTTGAACCATCGTTGTGTAACCGTATAGCAGGGTAATACGTCACTCGACCCACGCTACTTGGCCCACCCGCCTTTACAAGGGTATCGTTGAAAAGTACAATGAAAGCTCATAGCTAAAGTTTGACATAAACTTCACAATCTCCTATATTTTACACTTCAATATCACCATTGGGACCCAGGTAGGTGAAATGCTTTCAGGTAGAGACGAAGCCAAAGAGTACGTGCTGAGTATGGTGAGGGAGAATGACGTCAAGTTCATTCGCCTGTGGTTCACCGATATTCTGGGCGCGCTCAAGGGGTTCGCCATTACTGCACAGGAGTTGGAGGAGGCCCTGGAACAGGGTGTTGGCTTCGATGGTTCCTCCATCGAAGGGTTTGCCCGCATAGACGAGAGCGATATGGTGGCTATGCCCGACCCGACCACATTTCGCATCCTTCCCTGGCGTCCGAAGCAGAATGCCGTGGCCAGAATGTTCTGTGACATTCTCACGCCTGAGTTCAAGCCCTTTGAGGGCGACCCGCGATACGTGCTGAAACGGAACCTGGAGCGGGCCACAAGCCTGGGTTACACCTATTACGTTGGGCCTGAGTTGGAGTTTTTCTACTTCAAGAGTTCTGATGGGACGGACGTGCTCGACCATGGAGGTTACTTTGAGCAGACTCCCCTTGACCTTGCAACAGAGCTGAGACGGGAGACGGTATTGACCCTGGAGGAGATGGGCATAGCCGTGGAGCTCAGCCACCACGAGGCTGCCACAAGCCAGCACGAGATAGACCTGCGCTACTCTGACGCTCTGACCATGGCCGATAGCGTGATGACCCAACGCCTGGTGATCAAAGAGGTTGCCATACGTAACGGTCTGTATGCCACCTTCATGCCAAAGCCCATTGCCGACGTAAACGGTAGCGGTATGCATGTTCATCAGTCCCTCTTCAAGGGAGAAACCAACGCCTTTTTCGATGCTGACGACCCGCAGCACCTATCTCCGGTGGCCAGGTCCTTCGTCGCTGGCCTGATGCATCACGCTCCGGTGATAACAGCGGTGACCAACCAGTGGGTCAACTCCTACAAACGGCTCATTGCCGGCTACGAAGCCCCTGTATATATATCCTGGGCCAGGGTGAACCGCTCCGATCTTATTCGGGTGCCTGCTTATAAGGGCCGGGAGGAGTCGGTACGCATAGAGTATCGTGCCCCGGACCCGGCCTGCAACCCGTATTTGGCCTTTGCCGTGATGCTCGCGGCGGGACTGGATGGAGTCGAAAAGGAAATGCCTATTCCCGATCCTGTAGAGGGTAACGTGTACGAGATGACGGACGAGGAACGGGAGCGCAGGGGTATAGACACCCTGCCTGAGAGTCTCTGGGAGGCAATTCTCCTGACGGAGAAGAGCGATCTGGTACGCCAGGCTCTGGGTGAGCATGTCTTTAACAGCTTTATCCAAAACAAGAAGATAGAGTGGAACCAGTACAAGTCCCAGGTCACCAACTACGAACTTAAGAAATACCTACCAATCCTGTAGGTATTAGGAGTTTACTCAGTGGAGAAGCTACCCTTGCCGCAGCTTAGAAATACTCTATATGCCCCCAGCTTTGAGCGGGATGCCTGTGGAGTCGGTCTTGTCGCCAACATAAGCGGCAAGAAGACCCATGACATTCTGGAGAAGGGGCTGGAGATACTGGTCAACCTGGCTCATAGGGGCGCGTGTGGTTGCGACCCCCTGACGGGAGATGGAGCAGGAATACTGCTTCAGATGCCGCACCAGTTTCTCAGGCAGCAGTGCTCCGACATTGGCATAACCCTTCCTGTGCTTGGTGAGTACGGGGTCGGCATGGTCTTCCTTCCTCCAGATCAGGCAGATCAGGCAGATCAGGGCCAGCGTCAGACCTGCGAGTCCCTGATTCAGCAGGTTATCGAGAATGAGGGACAGAGTTTCCTGGGTTGGCGTGATGTGCCTGTCGATAACTCGGAGGTTGGCCACACGGCGCGCGACTCTCAGCCGTCTATTCGACAGTTCTTCATCGGTCGCGGCCCAGAGATAAAGGACGAGGCCCATTTTGAACGCAAGCTGTACGTCATCCGCAAGGTGGTGGAGCGCGCTGCGGACCAGATGGACGATGAGATACGGCAGCACTTCTACATTGCCAGCCTTTCCTGTAATCGCGTTGTCTACAAGGGCTTGCTCATAGGGACACAGCTCAAGGGCTTCTACCCCGATCTATCTGACCCTGCCATGTCCAGCGCCTTTGCCATGGTGCACGCCAGGTTCAGCACCAACACCCTTGGTTCCTGGAGGCTGGCCCATCCATATCGGCTCATATGTCACAACGGTGAGATCAATACCCTGCGGGGCAACATCAACTGGATGACCGCGCGGCAGGCCATGTTCTCCTCCGATATGTTTGGAGAAGACATGGAGAAGCTGTTTCCGATTATCACTCCCGGAGCCAGTGATACCGCCTCATTCGATAATACCCTGGAGCTGCTGCTGGCCACAGGGCGTTCCCTTCCTCATGCCCTCATGATGATGATCCCTGAGGCCACGGGCGAGCATGTGGAGGTATCTCAGGAGAAACGAGACTTCTACGAGTACCACTCCAGCCACATGGAGCCGTGGGATGGCCCTGCCCTCATTGCTGCTACCGATGGCACTCGCATCGGCGTTGTCCTTGACCGAAACGGACTGAGGCCCTTCCGGTACGTGGTGACCAAGAGCGACCTGCTGGTGATGGCTTCGGAGGTGGGAGTTCTTGACATTCCTCCCGAAGAGGTGAAGATCAAGGACAGGATACATCCGGGGCGGATGTTTCTGCTGGACACCAACGAGGCCCGCATCATCGATGACGAAGAGATCAAGGCCGATTTGTCGCGGCGGCGGCCCTACGGGCGGTGGCTTGAGGATAACCGTGTCACTCTGGAGCAACTGCCGGAACCTCCAGAAGTGCGGGCAGAAGTACGCCAGGTGAGCCTGGATGACCTTCCGAAGCTACAGCGTGCCTTTGGCTACACTCTTGAGGACCTGCAGATTCTGATGGAGCCTATGGCGGTCACGGGCACGGAAGCGATTGGGTCTATGGGAAACGACACGCCTCTTGCGGTGCTTTCTGGAAGGCCGCAACTGCTGTTCAACTACTTTAAACAGCTTTTCGCCCAGGTGTCCAACCCGCCCCTTGATGCCATCCGTGAGGAGCTGGTGACGTCTCTGGAGGCATTCATAGGGTCTGAGCAAAACCTGTTTGATGAGACGCCCGAGCACTGCCACCAGTTGAAGCTGAAACAGCCGATTCTAACCAACATGGAGTTGGAGAAGATACGCAACATCTCCGTTGGCCGGATGAAGGCAACTACCTGCTCCACACTGTTCGATGTAGGCGAAGGACAGGGCTCCCTGGAGCGGGCCTTGGACGAGCTCTGCCGCCAGGTATCAACGGCTGTCGCTGCAGGCAGTAGCATCATCATCTTGTCCGACCGCGGCGTAGACGACCGCTATGCTCCTATACCCAGTCTGCTGGCCACGGCTGCTGTGCACCACCACCTGATACGCGAGGGCACCAGGACCAAAGCGGGTTTGGTAGTGGAGTCCGGGGAGCCGCGAGAGGTGATGCACTTCGCTCTCCTGATTGGATACGGGGCGGGAGCTATCAACCCGTATCTGGCCTTTGATATTCTGCATGACCTGGCAGACAGGGGAATTACCTCAACACCCGTCGATGTTTATACGGCCGAGAAGAACTTTATCAAGGCCGTTGATAAGGGTGTGCTCAAGGTGATGTCGAAAATGGGCATTTCAACGGTACAGAGCTACCGAGGTGCCCAGATATTCGAGGCCATTGGCCTGAGCCAGAAGCTGGTGGACCGCTACTTCACCTGGACGTCCTCACGAATCCAGGGTATTGGCCTTGAGACTATTGAGGAGGAGGCCAGGAGGCGTCACTCTTCAAGCTACGAAAACGGGCGCGTGTCGGGCGCTCTGGAGCTTGACCAGGGCGGCTCTTACCAGTGGCGGCGTGATGGCGAGTACCATATGTACAACCCTGAGACCATTAACCTGCTCCAGCAGTCCACTGAGAACAACCGTTATGAGACCTATGAGAAGTTCGCCGAACTGATAGATGGACGTGACAGGCAACTCTCCACACTGCGGGGGTTGCTTGAGTTCAAAAGCGCTGATACTCCACTATCTCTGGATGAGGTGGAACCAGCCTCTGAGATCGTCAAACGTTTTGCCACCGGGGCCATATCCCTTGGTGCGATCAGCAGGGAGGCACACGAAACTCTGGCCATTGCAACCAACCGCATTGGTGCCAAGAGCAATACCGGAGAAGGTGGTGAGGACTACCGCCGCTACATTCCCGAACCCAACGGCGACTCCCGCAACAGCGCTGTAAAACAGGTAGCGTCCGGACGTTTCGGTGTCACTACGAACTACCTTGTGAATGCCACTGACTTGCAGATCAAGATGGCCCAGGGCTCCAAGCCAGGGGAGGGTGGTCAGCTTCCTGGGCGCAAGGTGGACGAGTACATCGGATGGATTCGCCATACAACACCGGGAGTGGATCTGATTTCGCCTCCTCCACACCACGATATCTACTCCATCGAGGACCTGGCGCAGCTCATCCACGACCTGAAGAACGTCAATCCGCAGGCCAGAATACACGTGAAGCTGGTGGCGGAGGTGGGTGTGGGTATCATCGCTGCGGGTGTCTCCAAAGGCCACGCCGACGTGGTGCTGATAAGCGGCGATAGCGGCGGCACAGGCGCTTCTCCTGAGTCCTCCATCAAGCACGCCGGACTTCCCTGGGAGTTGGGGCTGGCAGAGACTCAACAGGTGCTGCTGATGAACGATCTGCGGGGCCGCATCGTCGTTCAGGCGGACGGCCAGATGAAGACGGGCCGGGACGTGGCCGTTGCGTGCCTGCTTGGAGCCGAGGAGTTTGGCTTCGCCACCGCTCCGCTGATTACCCTGGGCTGCATAATGCTGCGGAAGTGTCATCTCAACACCTGCTCCGTTGGCATCGCCACCCAGGACCCCGAGTTGCGCAAGAGGTTTGCAGGCAGACCGGAGTCCCTCATCAACTACTTCTTCTTTGTCGCAGAGCACCTGCGGAAGATCATGGCCCAGATGGGGTTCCACACCGTCAACGAAATGGTCGGCAGAATGGACAGGCTGGAGTCCCACCAGGCCGTCGAGCACTGGAAGGCCAAGGGGCTGGACCTGACTCCCATGTTCCAGGTTCCAGATGTTGCCGATGGCGTCGCT
Source organism: Chloroflexota bacterium (assembly GCA_027622595.1). Lineage (GTDB taxonomy): Bacteria > Chloroflexota > Dehalococcoidia > Lucifugimonadales > UBA2985 > JASLXI01. The sequence goes on along the minus strand of JAQBZZ010000015.1, from coordinate 23,309 downwards.
ACTTATTGCCAGGTGAGCCAGGACCACGAGCTGGACAAGGCACTCGACCACAAACTCATTGAGCTGTCCAAGGTAGCTTTGGAAAATAAGGGGCGTGTGGATATCCATCTGCCCATCCGCAACTCAAACCGTGTGGTGGGAACCATGCTCAGCGGGGAGGTTGCCAAGCGTTACGGCGAGGAAGGCCTGCCGGAGGACACCATAAACTGTTTCTTCCAGGGTTCCGCGGGGCAGAGCTATGGAGCATTCCTGGCCAAGGGTATCTCGTTGACACTGGAGGGAGATGCAAACGACCATTTTGCCAAGGGAATGTCAGGTGGCCGCAGTGTCGTCTACCCGCCGGCGGTGTCCACATTTGATCCTGAGAATACCACCATAGTCGGCAATGTGGTCCTGTATGGGGCCACGGGCGGCAAGGCTTTCATCAGGGGACTGGCCGGTGAGCGCTTTGCGGTACGCAACAGCGGCGCTCAGGCGGTTGTCGAGGGTGTTGGAGACCACGGCTGTGAGTACATGACCGGTGGCACTGTGGTTGTCCTGGGGGCCACGGGCCGTAACTTTGCCGCGGGGATGAGCGGCGGCATTGCATATGTGCTGGATGAAGATGGGAGCTTTTCGAGTCGCTGCAACCAGGACATGGTGGCCCTTGAGCCGGTTATCGAAGAAGAAGATAAAACGACGCTCCGCAAGCTGATAGAGGAGCACATGCGCTATACCAGGAGTCGGAGCGCTCAGAGGGTGCTGGAGACGTGGGACGATGTACTGCCAAGGTTTGTGAAGATCATGCCCAACGACTACAAGAGAGTACTGAAGGAGCGCAAGGAACGGGGGGTCTCATGATAGAATCGGTGCCAATTGGGTAAGCCAACGGGGTTCCTGGAGTTTCACAGGCGGCCACCCGCGCGCCGCGCCGTACAGGAGCGCGTTAAGGACTCACGCGAGTTTTATATGGAGTGGTCTGAGCAGGAGTCCCGTGACCAGGGCGCTCGCTGTATGAACTGCGCCGTGCCATTCTGTCACACAGGCTGTCCCCTTGGCAACCTCATTCCAGAGTGGAACCATCTTGTGTATATGGGGCAGTGGCAACGGGCGTTGGATAGGTTGCATGCCACCAATAACTTCCCGGAGTTCACCGGACGTATCTGCCCCGCGCCCTGCGAGCCAGCGTGTGTCCTATCCATTAACGAAAACCCTGTTACCATCGAGTATATAGAGAAGGCGATTGTCGACCGCGGGTTCAAGGAAGGGTGGATAAAGCCGGAGCCTCCGGCACACCGTACCGGAAAACGGGTGGCGGTCATAGGTTCCGGGCCGGCAGGCCTGGCAGCGTCCCAGCAGCTAAACAGGGCCGGTCATCTTGTGACCCTATTCGAGCGGGACGAGTACATCGGTGGTCTTCTTCGTTTGGGCATTCCAGACTTCAAGCTGGAGAAAGAGGTTGTACAACGGCGTGTGGACATCATGTCTGAGGAAGGGGTAGTCTTCAGGACAGGGGTGAATGTGGGGCGTGACGTATCCATCGATGACCTGAAGCGGGACTTCGACGCCATATGTCTGACCATTGGCGCATCCCAGGCCAGGGAAATCTCGGTCCAGGGTCGCGACCTCAACGGCATCCACCTGGCAATGGAGTACCTGACACAGCAGAACCGCCGCATTGCAGGCGACGCTGTCGACCCTGCTGGCGCGATCATTGCCGAGGGGAAGCGAGTGGTAATTCTGGGAGGCGGCGATACCGGAGCCGACTGCCTTGGAACGGCGCTTCGCCAGGGCGCGGAAATAGTCCACCAGTTGGAGCTATTGCCTCAGCCGCCTGACAAGAGGCCGCCCAATAACCCCTGGCCTCAGTGGCCTCAGGTGCTCAGGACATCTCCAGCCCACGAGGAAGGCGGGATCAGAGACTACAACGTCCTCACCAAGAGTTTTTCCGGCAAGAACGGCAAGGTGGAGGAGCTTAACGCGGTGCGGGTCGAGTGGGGCGCACCCGACGAGTCGGGGAGGCCTGTGATGAAGGAAGTGGCCGGCAGCGAGTTCTCGATTGGCGTGGACCTCGTGCTTCTGGCCATGGGCTTCGTTCATCCGGAGCACGAGGGGCTGGTTGCTGACCTTGGCGTCGAACTGGATGGCCGTGGCAATGTCAAAACCAACGCCAAGCGGGCGACCAGCGTACCAGGTGTATTTGCGGCGGGCGACTCGGCAAGGGGAGCTTCGCTGGTGGTCTGGGCCATTGCCGAAGGGCGGCAGGCAGCCTATGGAGTTGATAAGTACCTTATGGGCCACTCCAGCCTGCCTGAAGTACGTGTCTAAGAGCCGGAGGCACTAAGCAGGCTTGAACATGGGAAGGCTCACCTTATCGGTACGGTCTTCCCAGACCACTTCCACGAGCATTCCCACCCTGATGTGCTCTCCCGGGTTGTTGAGGTCGGCTTCCACCTCGACGAGGTTCGTCGGCATGCGGCATCCCTCCTCCAGATCGACCATTGCCACCACGAATGGAACGTCCTCAGCCCAGCCGCGGTGAGGTGGCCTTACCACGATGCCAAAGGTGTGCAACGTGCCCTTTCCAGAGCACTGGACCCAGGCAGTGTTGCGGGAGAAGCAGTCGGGGCATATGTCCCTTGGGTAGAAGTAGGCCTGGTTGCAATCGTTGCACTTCCGCACCCATAGCTCGTGCTGCTGGCACTTCTCCCAGTAGAAGTCGGTCTCAGGTGTCGGTATGGGAACAGGCTTGACCGCGGGACGTTGCTGCTGAGTCATTTCTTTCTCCTGTGTTTTTTGTATACTCGAACGGGGCGTTACGCTTCTCCGTTAGCGGTGGGTCAGGCCAATTGAAAACTAATCAAGGGCAAGGACTGCCGTGCCTCCCGAAGAGAGGGAACCGCCCGTGCCGTGGCAGAAGGTGAGCTTGCAGTCCGGCACCTGGCGTTCGCCGCACTCGTCCCGCAGCTGGCGCACGGCCTCTATGATCAGGAATATGCCGTAGGCGCCGGGGTGGGTGTAGGAGAGTCCGCCTCCTGAGGTGTTCATGGGGAAGTCTCCGCCGGGCGCGGTGCGCTGACCACGCAGAAAGTCGTCTGCCTCACCCCTGCCGCAGAACCCAAGGCTCTCAATGGTCAGCATGACTGTGTATGTAAAAGAGTCGTATATCATGGCCAAATCGAAGTCGTGATGGGTCACGCCGGCCATCTGGAAGGCCTTTGGGCCTGTTTCCCTGGCGATGAGTGAGGTGAGGCTTGGCATCTGGCTAATCATGCCGTGGTCGTGGCCTTCGCCTGCGCCAAGAATCCAGACAGGCGGTTTTTTCAGGTCACGCGCCCTCTCCGGCGTGGTGATGATGTAAGCGCCTCCCGCATCGGTCACGAGGCAGCAGTCCAACAGGTGGAAGGGCCAGCAGACCCAGCGGGAGTTGTGGTAGTCATCGAAGGACATGGTAAGGGGTATCTCGGCCTTCGGGTCGTGAATCAGCGCTCTGGGATTGAGGGCTGCCCACTTGCGTGTGGAGACGGTGACCTCCGACATGGCCTCCCTGGTGCGTTCTTCGCCGAACTCGTGCATGTACCTGGCGCATGCCATTGCGTAGTTGATAGGAGCGCCGATGAAGCCGTAGGGGGTCTCAAACTGACCGCCTGGTGAGTCGGGCGCGCCGCCCTCTCCCGCTCCGCCGAAGAATCTACGTGAGTGGCCCGCGACGCCGTGTGTGACCAGGGCAACTTCACAGTAACCTGCGGCAATGGCGGCAAAGGCGTGGCCTGCGTGTATGACAAAGGATGAGCCACCAACGGAGGTGCTGTCTGTGAACTTGGGGTGGATTCCCATGTGCTCGGCGAGGCCAAGCGTGTTGCCCGCGGCGAATATGCCGTCCACATCGCTTTTCTTCAGGCCGGCATCCTCAAGGGCGTTGTAGCTGGCCTCGGTGCTGAGTTGGAGATCGGACTTCCTGTTCTCCAGGTACCCCATCTCGTCGGCTTCCGCCACCCCGACGATGGCCGCTGCTCTGCTGATGTTTGGCACGTCTATACCTCCTTATGGTGCAATACGCGGGTGAAGCATAGCGTTTCATTTCGCCACTGGCAACTATCCGCGGTATGACTTCTATAGGCACGGGTGCTATAATGCCCTGGCTTTGGAGCACATAGCACCGGCGGTGAAGGAAGCGTGACGTAAGTGGAGGTACTTCTCAGGGGGATCAAGCGGCTGGGTTTCGATCTTGGAGAGGAGCAGATACTTCTATTTCAACGGTACTTCCAGGAGTTGGTGGACTGGAATACACGCATCAATCTCACGGCCATAACAGACGACAGGGAGGTGCAGATAAGACACTTCCTGGACTCCTTGACGGTGTCGCTGGTTATCCACAGGGATGTGCTGGCAAATGGCACGCTAATGGACGTGGGCAGTGGAGCGGGTTTCCCAGGCCTGCCCCTGAAGATTCTGTGGCCAGGCCTTCAAGTGACTCTGGTGGAATCGGTGGGCAAGAAGGCTGCCTTCTTGCGTCATCTGACGGATACTCTGAATCTTGAGGGAGTCCAAGTGTGCAACGAGCGCGCGGAGACCCTGGCGCATGACCCACATATGAGGGAGACCTTCGACGTTGTGGTGTCACGGGCGGTGGGCGATCTGAGTGTCCTGGCAGAGTTGAGCCTTCCATTCTGCCAGCTGGGCGGCAGGGTGGTGGCCCAGAAGAAGTCTGGTATTGATGACGAACTAAAGAGGGCGGAGAAGGCTATCTCTCTTTTGGGGGGAGCGCTGGAAAGAGTGGAGACGGTGGACATGGAGGAGATAGGCGAGCCGAGATGCCTTGTAGTCCTGTCGAAGGAGACTGAATCTCCTTCCTCCTATCCACGAAGGCCCGGAATTCCTGCCAAGCGGCCACTATAGGCCATTTGAACATACCAACGGAGGCACAAAAATTTCTGATCTGAACGGGCCTTCCTCTAATGGAGGGCAACCGATATCGCTGAAGAGGCGGGTGTTTTCCATCCCCACCCTGGTGTCCTTTGCCGTGGCGGCGATGTTTCTGCTCTTTCTGGTGACTCGTTTCGATATAGACTGGGAGGCGAACTGGGACAAGCTGAAGGCCAGCAATCTCTATCTATTTGGGGTCGCCTTTGCATCGTACTATGTTGGCTTCATTCTCAGGGGGCTGCGCTGGCAGATTATGTTGAAGAACGCCAACTTGACCGGGGACTCCCACAGAGAGGTGCCATCCGTCCTGGCCTGCTCCCGGTATATCTTCCTTGGGTGGTTTGCCAATGCAATCACCTGGTTCAGATTGGGAGATGCGTACAGGGCCTACGTTTTCACCGAGGATACGGGCTATAGCTTCTCACGTACTATTGGAACCGTGCTGGCGGAACGGGTACTGGATGTGGTGATGATCTTCGTTCTCCTGGTGGTGGCTGCTCTGGCTTTCTACGGCGTAGGCGACCTGAGCGGCATGGGCCTGTTTCTGGGGATTGCCTCCCTTCTGGTGCTTGCAGGAGTGGCCAGCTTGTTGGTTATGAAGCAGTATGGAACGCGTCTGGCTCGCTTCCTGCCGACTCGTCTCAGGAGTTCCTATGACCGGTTCCATGAGGGCGCTCTGGGGAGCTTTGGAAACTTCGGACAGTTGCCGGTGCTGCTTTTGATAAGCTTCCTGACGTGGTTCATGGAGGTCGGTCGGCTGTACTTTGTTATTCAGTCACTTGACCTTTCGGTGACTGTGAGTTTCTCGCTGGTGCTCTTTGTGACCCTGGCGAATGCCATCCTGACCACCGTGCCTCTAACGCCCGGAGGTCTTGGGATAGTGGAGCCGGGTATTGTTGGCCTGTTGACACTCAGCATGGTTCGGAGTGAAGCCATCTCTGTGGCGCTCTTGGACCGCTCCATCAGCTATCTGAGCATTGTTGTGTTGGGGGGAGTTGTGTTCTTTTTGCACCAGGCAAGTAGGGGTCGGAGGAAGAGGGCATCTGCAAGGGCCGCTGACAGTGCACCGAGGATTGATTCTTGAAGTAAATATCTCACCGGAACACAGCCTTGCCCAAGAATCTGTGGTGTGGTTTCAACGTGCTCAGGATAGCCCCGCTGCCCCAGACCCTTGGCGGAGTTTATCCTGAGCTAAGGCGAAGGACTCAGGGTGACATGGTTAGTCTCGACATTTTGGGCAGGACGCGCCAAAGGCGCTGTTTATGATTGGTTACGGGAGTGAAAGAAAAGAGAATAGCCGCTCCAGTCTGGAGCGGCTATTCTCTTTTAGAGGTTGCTCTGAGAGTGAGTTTTCGGCGTTCCTAGTAGTCCATTGGAGGCATGGCAGAAGCTGCCGATGCCTTCACAGGGATATCGCTTACCATGGACTCGGTGGTGAGCATCATGGTGGCTACGCTGGCGGCGTTCTCCAATGCCGCCCTGGTCACCTTGGCCGGGTCCATGATGCCGTGCTCAAGGAGATTGATGTACTCCTCCGTGTCGGAATCAAAGCCCCAGTCGCCCTTGCCCTCACGGGTCTTGTTGAGGATTACAGACCCCTCATGTCCGGAGTTCTCGGCGATGAGCCTTATCGGATACTCCAGGGCCTTCTGGATGATGCGTACGCCCGTGGCCTCGTCTCCTGTGAGCTTGAGGTTCTCAAGGGCATCCAATGCCCGTATCAGGGCCACGCCGCCGCCGGGTACAATCCCCTCTTCCACCGCTGCTCTTGTCGCGGAGAGAGCGTCCTCCACCCTGGCCTTCTTCTCTTTGAGTTCGATCTCTGTGGCGGCTCCCACTTTGATGATGGCAACACCGCCAGAGAGCTTGGCCATTCGCTCCTGAAGCTTCTCTCTGTCGTAGTCCGAGGTGGACTCTTCTATCTGGCTCTTTATGGAGTTGATGCGGCCTTGTATGGCATCGTCTGAGCCGGACCCTCCCACGATGGTGGTATCTTCCTTGTTGGCTACCACCCGACGGGCCCGTCCAAGGTCTTCTACGGTTACGGAGTCGAATTTGCGGCCCGTTTCCTCGCTGATGATGCTGGCCCCTGTGAGGATGGCCATGTCCTCTAACATGGACTTGCGGCGGTCTCCAAAACCGGGTGCCTTCACGGCCAAGGGGCTCAGTGTCCCTCTCAGCTTATTCACCACCAGGGTTGCCAGGGCCTCTCCCTCAACGTCCTCGGCGATGATGACCACGTTTTTGGTCACTTTGAGGGCGTTCTCAAGGGCCGGAAGCATATCGGATACCGCGGACACTTTCTTGTCGGTGATGAGGATGTATGGGTCTTCTATGACAGCTTCCATTCGCTCGGTGTTGGTGATGAAGTAGGGGCTGACGTAGCCGCGGTCGAATTGCATTCCCTCCACATACTCCGTCTCGTACTGGAGACCCTTGGACTCCTCTACGGTGATGACGCCGTCCTTTCCGACCTTCTCCATCACTTCGGCAATCAGTTGTCCGATTGCCTCCTCATGGGCGGAAAGAGATGCCACCTGGGCTATCTGGTCCCTTCCCTCGACCGGGCGGGACATTTTCTTTATCTCATCCCTTACGACCGCTACCGCCTTGTCGATGCCCCGCTTGAGGGACATGGGGTCTGCTCCGGCGGTGACGTTTTTGAAACCCTCATGTAGGATGGCCTGTGCAAGTACTGTGGCGGTTGTGGTGCCGTCTCCTGCCACGTCGTTGGTCTTGCTGGCCGCCTCTTTGATAAGCTGGGCGCCCATGTTCTCGAATGGGTCCTCAAGGACGATCTCCTTGGCGATGGTGACGCCATCGCTGCATACCAGGGGAGCGCCGAATGCCTTGTCAAGGATGACATTGCGGCCCCGTGGGCCAAGGGTTACCTTTACGGTTTCGGCCAGCTTGTCCGCTCCGGCCTTCAGGGCTCTCCGAGCATCCTCGGAGAAGCTAATTTGTTTTGCCATGTTATTTCTTCCTTCCAAAATTCAACATATTGCCAAAATTCAACACATTGTCCAAGTTCAACGAATTGTGACTAAGATATCTTAGCAAGGATGTCTGTCTCCCTCAGGACCAGATACTCCTCGCCTTCTTCTTTAACTTCGCTCCCGGCGTACTTTGAATAGAGCACAAGGTCACCGACCTTGGACTCCATGGCTATACGCTTTCCGTCGTCGGCGGTGCGGCCCGGCCCAACGGCCACTATCTTCCCCTCCTGGGGCTTCTCCTGGGCGGTATCTGGAAGAAGTATGCCTCCGGCAGAGACCTCTTCCCGCTTCGAGGGCTTAATTACTACCCGGTCTCCATATGGTTGGTATGTACGTGCCACCTTTTCCCTCCTTATTATACGAACTGCATGATGCGAACTGCTTATGACGCGCAAGGATTTAGCAAACTTGCCATAAGACTGCTAAATCCTCGATTAGTATAGGATAGGGCACAATCATTGTCAAGAGGATTTACGAGGGGTGGGCAGGGTGAGATGGCCCTTGAATCATGCAAGTTGCCGTGCTTTTGCGATGCTGCCAGGCAACGTTTCTTCAGGGATTCCCTTCCTGTTCCAGCATCCGTGTCCGGTATTGCTCCGCGGTTTGCTCGGCCTCATCCAGGGCACCGAGGAGGCGACGCAGGGCAGCCTGGGCCTGTATGTCCAGGCGGAGGCCGCAACCGTGGTTGTCGAACGACAGTATCAGTGCCTCTATCTGAGCCCGTTCATCCTCTGTTAGATATTTGTTTGCTGGCATCGTAGATTTTACTCCTGGTCAATGAACGCGAAACCAGGAGTCGGGCAAGCTGCCCGACTCCTGGTTTGTGCTTCGACAGTGAGGGTCTCCGCCGTGCGCCGGTCTAGCTGAACTGGGCCGACTCTGTTGAGCCGGTCAGGGCAGCGGTGGCGGCGAGGTCAGGGCTGACGCTGAGCAGGACTTCGTCGAAGTAGCCTGCGCCCACCTCTGTCTGGTGCTTGGTGGCTGTGTAGCCGTCCTTCTCCCTGGCAAACTCCTGCTCCTGGATTTTCACATAAGCAGACATGCCCTCGGTTCGGTACTCATGCGCCAACTCAAAGGCGTTCAGGTTGATCATGTGCCAGCCGGCAAGGGTTATGAACTGGAACTTGTACCCTGCCTTGCCAAGTTCGTCCTGGAACTTGGCGATGGTCTTGTCGTCCAGTGCGCCCTTCCAGTTGAAGGAGGGCGAGCAGTTGTACGCCAGCATCATATCGGGGTACTTGGCGTGGATTGCTTCGGCATATGCAATGGCTTCGTCCAGGTCAGGGTCGGAGGTCTCACACCACAGCATATCTGCATATGGCGCGTATGCAAGTCCCCTGGCAACCGCGGCATCGAACCCGTCTCTTATCACGTAGTAACCTTCTGGTGTCCGCTCTCCTGTCACGAACTCCTTGTCACGGTCATCGATGTCGCTGGTGAGCAGGGTGGCGGCGCGTGCATCTGTTCTTGCGCACAGTACGGTTGGCACGTCGAGGACATCTGCTGCGAGCCTTGCCGCGTTCAGGGTATGGATGAACATGTTGGTTGGTATCAGTACCTTGCCGCCCATGTGGCCGCACTTCTTGGCCGCAGCAAGCTGGTCTTCGTAGTGAACGCCAGCGGCTCCGGCTTCTATCATACCTCTCATCAACTCAAAGGCGTGGATGGCTCCTCCGAAGCCGGCTTCCGCGTCTGCCAGGATTGGAGCGAACCAGTCTATGTCGGTGTCACCATCAAGGGACTGGAGCTGATCGGCGCGCATCAGGGCGTTGTTGAGCCTCTTGACCACCGCAGGGACGCTATTTGATGGGTACAGACTCTGGTCAGGGAAGGTCTGAGATGCCAGGTTGGCATCGGCGGCGACCTGCCAGCCACTCAGATAGAGGGCTTGAAGGCCTGCTTTGACCATGTTTACCGCCTGTGCTCCGGTCAATGCTCCGAAGGTCCTTATGTACCCTTCTTCATTCAGTTGGCGCCACAGGCGCTCTGAACCCCGACGGGCCAGGGTGTGCTCGATCATCACGCTGCCACGCAGCTTTACCACGTCCTCGGCAGTATAGTCGCGCTTGACGCCTTTCCAGCGCGGGTCTGTGGCCCAGCGTTGCTTGAGGTCATTCACCTGCTGGGCAGTATCCGAGTGATTGTTATTCATTTTCTGTCTCCCTTTCCATATTCGAGTCTCTTTCCCGTGTTTCTATCGCTCTCTTGAAGAGTTAAGTACGTGAAGCGTAAGAAGCATATGCTATACCAGTATACCGAATGTGAGCTATAATTCAACGGCGGTCTTTTCTATTGCAGTGATAGGTCAAGGCTATCGCTGGCCGAGTTAATGCCTGGCGCATTGTATGGAGATAAGACAGCGGGTCTCCATGCTCAGAGGGGGAGTCTAGTGGAGTTGAGACAGTTGGAAGCCTTTTTGGCGGCCGCGGAACGTGGTAGTTTTCGCCGCGCTGCTGAGGCGTTGTTCCTATCCCAGCCGTCTCTGAGTGCCAGGGTGCATGCGCTGGAGCAGGAGCTGGGAGTCCCTCTATTCCATCGCATGGGCCGAGGCGTGCGTCTGACGGAGATGGGCAAGGCGTTTCGTCCGTATACGGAGCGTGCTATCGAGGCTCTGCGCCAGGGACGGGATGTTATAGACACCACACTAGATGCCTCCGGGGGTGTGCTGCAGATTGCCTCGGCGCGGGCGATAGGCACATATACACTCCCGTCCATGCTGGAGAGGTTCCGCCAACAGTACCCAAGCATTAAGGTGCACATCAATATAGGTCGCTCATCCAATGTGCTTCAGATGGTGGTGGAAGAGGAGGTCCAGGTGGGACTGTCCCGGATGCTGACTCACCCTGATGTGGTGACAATCCACCTGTATGACGAGGATATCTGCCTGGCCACCAGTCCTCAGCACCCCATTGCTATTAGGGGCGAGGCCAGCATTTACGAGGTCGCTCTGGAACCCCTAATCCTATACGATAGAGATTCCTCTTACTTTGTGCTTATTGATCAGGTGTGCAGAGAGGCGGGGATCTCGCCCAGGGTGGAGATGACTCTGGATAGCATTGAGGCCACCAAGCATCTGGTGGAGTTGGGCATGGGAATCTCTTTCCTGCCCCGAAGCAGCGTGAGACATGAGTTGGAGCGTGGCAGCTTGAGCCTAGTTCCTCTCAAGGGGGGGCATTTGGTGTCGCTGCCAACCGCCGTTATAGTGCGGCGCGCGCAGCACTATAGCCCTGCGTTGCTGGCGTTCATGCACGTCCTCCGTGATATGTACGGTGCTGATATTTCCCCTCTGGAGGGTAAGAATGTCCCGGAAAGTCCCGGGCCTGTTTTCTCTCCAGCGGAAGATGTTGGGCCCGTGGAAGTTGTTGTGGAAGAAAGCGTATAATAGGGTCATCGGGGTGTAGCGCAGTTGGTAGCGCGCTACGTTCGGGGCGTAGAGGTCGCCGGTTCGAGTCCGGCCACCCCGACCAAATCACGTTCTTGTGAACTCTTCAGTATTCTCCCCTGAAGGCGTGTTCGGTTCAGCTTCACCCTCCACTCGGTACGGTTCCTTCTTAGATTGCTTCAATTATTGCGCATTGCTTAGTGTGAATAACTTCACACCGTGATATAATGGGAACTGGTACTGGGCGGAGTAACGTACAGTGTGCCGTAGTGGTGGGGCCTGCCGGGGGTGAAAGAGGGGGATACGGTGGAAGAGGCTGCGTAATGGTTCAGCCTGGACAAGCCTACTTCGCAATCGATGTCCGGCAGCGGATCGTCGAATGGAGCTACGCTGCCTCGGTTGTGCTTGGCATTGAAGAGGCAGAGGCTCTTGGACATCCGTGCTACGACGTGGTTCATGGTAACGACCCGTTCGGCAGGGCGGTCTGCAGGCCCGATTGCCAGGCGGTCAAGGCGCTCCAAGAGGGCACATCGGCAACGAGTAGGCCTCTATTGCTAGCGAAATGCCCCTCCTGTCTCAAGCGGTTCATGATCTAATTTGCGTCTCCCCGTCTTCTCCACTAGAATGCGTTCGTCGCAGTTGTTGTTTTGGGCGAATCCCCAACCTGTATCGGGAATTTTTCTCACAAGATGAATTTCAGTTGAACCCACGGCCTGGGGTTTTCATCAAAATGATGAAGTACCCACAATAGTTTTTCGCAAGTAATATATTGTTGTATAGATTTTATAGAAGAGTCTTCCAATGTTAGAAAAGCGTCCCGGCCCCGGCGACGAATACCAGGACTGGGAGTACCCAGACCCCAAGGATATAGAGGAACTGTCGGCCATTCCCTTCGGTGATGAGCCTCCGTCGGGAGGGTCTCGAATGTCGATCCTTCTGAAGGTTGTGGGTGGTATCATGCTCCTGTCCTTCGTCGGTTCTCTTCTGTCGCCCATCCTGGGGTCGCTATCTGGTGGCGGGGATCAAACCGGGACCTCGTCGGACAACACGGCCCAGGATACGCAGGCCTACGAACTGTGGATCGGGAGCAGCGTGAACGCGGCCCTGAGCGAATCGGGCGCACTGGGCCAGGTACGGTATATTGGCATCCAGTTCGATACCTCAGTCCGGGACCCCGTCATAGGATTTCTGGTTGAAGGACTGGACCCTCAGAGCAGTTCTGGAAGAGACGCGTTACAGAACTACAGCATCACAGTTCTTGAGCGTCTCTTCGCGGACGAGCGCGCGGAGAGCGTGACTCTGGCCTGGCTAAGGCCCGTTGCTGACAGCGGGAGCCGTTCGTCCAGCCAGGAGGTCGTTCTGCTGGTGGGAGTGCTGAGGAATACGGCCCTTGGCATCGACTGGGAGAACCTAAGAGCCGAGGACCTCCCTGGAGTGGTAGAGTTCTATCAGGAACTGCCGTCAGCAGGTGAAGGCTCGCTCTAGAGAAGGCCGTTGGACAGGCTCAAGGGTATTTGAGCAGGCAAGGAGGGCATAGTGATACGGAGCTTTGGAGATAAGACCCCAAGGATTCATCCAACTGCCTTTGTCAGTGAAGCGGCCTATGTTGTGGGAGACGTGGAGATAGGGGAGGGTTCCAGCATCTGGCCCGGCACTGTCATCAGGGCCAACCGGTACAAGATAAAGATAGGCAAGTTCGTCAATATTCAGGACAACTGCGTTATCCATTCGGACGAGGACTGTACCTATGGCGATTACGTGACCGTAGGCCACCTGGTGATGTGTCACGCCACCACGGTGGAAGACCACTGCCTGATAGGGAACGGGGCCACGGTCAATGGGTACACCACAATTCGCCACCACTCACTGGTCGCCTCCGGAGCGGTGGTACTTGAGCGGGTGGAAATCCCCCCAAACTCCCTTGTGGTTGGAGCGCCTGCTGAGGTGCGGCGCACGGTCATGGAGCGGCACCTTGAGATGATGGAAAAATTCTCAACGGACTACCAGCGCTACAGCCAGGAGTTCAAGGCGGCGGGGCTTCAGGACCCCGACCAGGAGAAGTTCACAGACCCCAACGTATAGATAGGGGCAGGGCGCTGCCCCTTCGGCAGGCTCTACCCACGTAAATTATGCGACTCTGCTTTGTATGCAAACCAGCCTGGTAAGGGGCAGGCTATGTTGCTAGAATGAGTTCATAGCAGAGGAGGTGTCCCATGAGGCAGATCGACCTGCGCAGCGATACCGTGACCCATCCCACGCCTGCCATGCGTCAGGCCATGGCTAACGCCGAGCTAGGCGACGATGGCTGGGGCGATGATCCCACGGTGAACCGTTTGCAGGAGGTGGTGGCCGACATGATGGGCAAGGAGGACGCGGTCTTTGTCCCAAGCGGCTCCATGGCCAATCTGGCCTCTGTGTTGAGCCACTGTCAGCGCGGAGAAGAGATAATCGTGGGGGACCAGTCTCACATATATCTGTACGAGTACGGCAGTGTTTCGGCGCTGGGAGGGGTGGGCTACCGCCAGTTGCCCACTGCGGAGGACGGCACTATGGACCCGGGTATGGTTGAGGCGGCCATTCGTCCCTCCTCCCGGAGGTACCCTCGTACCGCTCTGGTGTGCCTGGAAAACACCCACAACCGGTGCAGTGGCGCTGTCCTCACTCCCGAATACACCGATACAATCGTTGAGATTGCCCACCGGCGCGATGCGGCGGTGCACCTGGATGGGGCCCGCCTGTTCAATGCCGCCGTGTACATGGGAGTGCCTCCCAGGGAGCTGGTGCGCTCCGTTGACTCGTTAATGTTCTGCTTCTCCAAAGGCCTGAGCTGCCCTGTGGGTTCGATTATCTGCGGCAGCAAGGAGTTCGTTCAAGGGGCGCGTCGCGCTCGCAACAGTCTTGGAGGCGGCATGCGCCAGGTGGGAGTCTTGGCGGCGGCGGCCCTTGTGGCCCTGGAGGAGATGGTGGAGCGGTTGGCAGAGGACCACCATAATGCGCGACGGTTGGCGGAAGGGTTGAGCCGTATTCCAGGCATCATCCTGGACCCTGCCAGGATTCAGACCAACATTGTTATTTTCCAGATGGCCGATGGGGACGCTCCAGGCTTCCTGCGGCGGATCGAAGAACGGGGAGTGCGAGGGCATCACCCATATGGGTCAAAGGTGCGTATGGTGACCCACTACGGCATAGATGAAACCGACGTTGACACGGTGCTGGAGGTTGTGGAGTCGGTGATGAAGTAGCATATTTTACAAACAAAAAAATCAGACGAGAAAGGCGGAATAGTATGAAGGCAATACAGATTACACAGGTCGGCGGCCCGGAGGTACTCAAATACACGGATGTTCCAGACCCCAGCCCAGGGCCAGGTCAGGCGTTGATAGCTATGAAGGCCTCAGGCGTCAACTATATGGACGTATACGCTCGCTCCGGCTTGAACGCTCCATCTCTCCCTGCCATCCCCGGAGGGGAGGGCGCAGGCGAAGTTATCCAGGTTGGAGAGGGCGTTTCGGAGGTGGAGGTTGGGGATATGGTGGCCTACACGGGAGCCGGGGCATCCTATGCGGAGAAGGTGGTTGTGCCGTCCTGGCGTTTGGTGAAGCTGCCGGAAGGCATGGATGCCGAGGCGGCCGCGGCCGTGATGCTCCAGGGTATGACTGCTCACTACCTCTGCCACTCCACCTATCCTCTGAAGCCAGGGGATACCTGTCTGGTCCACGCCGCCGCGGGAGGTGTCGGACTGCTGTTGACCCAGATGGCAAAGTCCCTTGGTGCCAGGGTAATTGGGACGGTCTCCACTGCCGATAAGGCGAAGCTCGCCTCGGAGGCCGGAGCCGACCACGTTATCAACTACGTTGAAGAGGACTTTGAAGAAGAGGTTAACAAAATAACCGGTGGAGAGGGAGTCCAGGTGGTATACGATGCCGTTGGTCTCACCACGTTCGACAAGAGCCTTGCTTCTCTTGCCCCCCGTGGCTACATGGCCCTGTACGGTCAGGCCAGCGGCCCCGTCCCCGATATTTCACCGGCTATACTCGGCAGGAAATCGCTCTTTCTGACCCGCCCCTCGCTGGGGGTCTACACCTCCACACGGGAGGAGCTGCTCCAACGTGCTGGCGACGTGCTTGGATGGGTCAAGTCCGGCAAGCTGAACCTCCGTATCCACGGCAAGTTCTCATTGAGTGACGCTGCTGAGGCACACCGGCAACTCGAAGGGCGGTTGACCACAGGGAAGCTGCTCCTGATACCTTAGGGGTTTCTGTCAGCATGTATGATCGGGTTAATTTGTCAGAGTTGGGTGGATGGCTATGACACAGGTCGACATAGGTTTTAGAATAGAAGAAATACACAAAAAAATTGCGAGGGCTGCTGAGCGAGCCGGACGCGACCCTGCCCAGGTCACTGTGCTGGGGGCCTGTAAGCAGGTGGAGCGGGAGAGGGTTCTGCAGGCCATCGCTTTGGGTATTGGCCATGTGGGCGAGAATTGGATACAGGAGGCCGAGGCCAAATTCAAGGGCCCGGACAGGCCGGATCGTCTGGTCAGCCTCCATCTAATCGGGCATCTTCAGACCAACAAGGTGCGATCTGCCGTTGCGCTGTTCGACGTGGTCCAGTCGGTTGATAGCGTCCGTCTGGCATCCAGGATGGAAACCATCGCCAATGAGCTGGATAGGCATGTGCAAATCTATATTCAGTTAAACGTGGGCTCTGAGCCTACCAAAGAGGGCGTTAGGCCCGATCAGGTCTTGGAACTAGCCGAGTTTGTAGCCACATGTGAGCATCTTGAGCTGGTGGGGCTGATGGCTGTTCCTCCACACCTGGAAGACCTTGAGGCTGTAAGGCCATATTTCAGGGTGCTCAGGGAGCTTAGAGATGGCGTGTGCCGGCTTGAGCACTATCGTGACGCCACCCTTGGACTCTCAATGGGTATGACCGAAGACTTTGAGATCGCCGTTGAAGAAGGTGCAACTATGGTGAGACTGGGATCGGCTATTTGGGGAGCCAGGCCCACATGACACCGTGTTGTAACCTCACATAAGTCCGATACCAGCCCATGTCATGGTATCTTGACGCCATATGCGATTATTTACACGCTGTGGTATAATGCGCACTGGTGGCAGTGTTTTGAGTCGCAAAGCCCGAATCGTCATAGCGTCCTTGGTGCCCTACTTGGCCCCTGAATGGTGTCCTTGGTGCCCACCGGAACGTCTTGAGAGTATCCTCGGTATCGGTGACCAGTCTCTCGCCAACTAATAGTAGAAAGGAGGTCACTGATGGATTACGAGGACAAAACCCTCACATGCCAGGACTGTGGACAGCCCTTCACCTTCAGTGCGGACGATCAAGCGTTTCACGCGACGAAGGGTTTCACAAACGAGCCGAAGCGTTGTGGTTCCTGCCGACAGTCACGACGTAGCGAGCGCGATGGTGGATTTAGTCAAGGTCCCCGCGAGTCACATCCTGTAGTGTGTGCCGAGTGTGGTAAGGAAACCACTGTACCATTCGTACCACGTGGCGATCGCCCGGTATATTGCAGCGATTGCTTCAGCCAAAGGCGCCCCGCCGCACGGTCTGGTTGGTAAAAAAGCCTTGGCAGTAAAGGGGGGGGTGCAATCACCCTCTCTGACCAGGATGATACAATCCACGGCGTGTAGCCGTTTAGTTTAAAAGTAGGAGACTGTATTGAGGATCTATGTAGGAAATTTGGGGTACGAGACGACCGAGCAGGAACTACGCGAGGCTTTTGAAGCTCACGGCGAA
Organism: Chloroflexota bacterium; assembly: GCA_027622595.1. Classification (GTDB taxonomy): domain Bacteria; phylum Chloroflexota; class Dehalococcoidia; order Lucifugimonadales; family UBA2985; genus JASLXI01. Next base: position 6,266 of record JAQBZZ010000015.1, on the reverse strand, counting down.
GTGCAAGAAGTGTCTGTTGTGCGCGACCGCGAGACAGGTCGCTCCCGGGGATTCGGATTTGTGGAAATGCCGACAAGTGCAGAAGGTAATGCCGCAATCTCCGAGATCAACGGCAAAGAAATGGGCGGCCGTACTCTAACCGTCAACGAGGCGCGTGCTCGTCAGGAGCGTGGGGCTGGCGGTGGTGGATACGGTGGTGGCGGCGGCGGATATGGTGGTGGTGGCGGCGGCAGCGGTGGTGGCGGCGGCGGATATGGTGGTGGTGGCGGCGGTCGCAGCGGTGGCGGTGGCGGCGGATCTCGCTGGTAACAGTTCTGGTTCTCTAATCGCCATAGCTAAACAATTGGCTGTTGGCCCCATTTCTGTCCGGTTGGGGGTGGCAATCGTGCTTCACTTAACGGACAGAGAGGGGCCAACAGCTCAAGCTGGGGCCTGAACCCACTGTAGCTGAGGCTGTGGTGCTTAGAAATCAGCAGAGGCCGCAGACGCTGGTCTGACGGCCTCTGAAAGTGTGGCGCTGCTTTGCAAACCTGAGGAGGATTTGAGCAGCGGAGTTCAGTACAGTGCTATTGTGACTCCAAACGTCAGCGAATGCACTCCCCAATAGTCCTATCTTTCATGGCCCATTGCTACTACTTAAATCTGTAAGTTTCACGTTTGCTGCCTATACCCCTGTTTGTTCTACATGTCCTTATCTAAGACTGTTGTGAGAATGGACCTGGTTAGGGAGCAGGATGTGGAAGTCCTGTGCCATGGATCAACGAGCATTGGGGCGGCTGGTTACAGGGCAGGGGTTGGCGGAAAAACGAATATGGAAAGAGGGGGCGCTAGCGCCCCCTCTTTCCATATTCACCCTTTCATGTTCCGTGGGGAATCGGTCTTGCCGACCTGCATTGGTCCTATTCTGTGGGAAGGGTCTGGACGTAGGCCAGCTATGAAAAATCTATTCTTCTGCTCCAGAAATCGGTCGGGGTAGAGGATCGGGTGATAGTTTATCCAGAGGAATACTTTCAATGCTGATGTTGGGAATCCACCGCAGTGCTGCGGGGAAGTACCAGGTGGATTTACCCAGGATGCGGAGTACAGAGGGGACCAGCAGAGACCGTACTACGGTTGCATCCAATAGTACGGCAGCACCAAGTCCGAAACCCATGGACTGGAAGAACGCGATGTCACCCAGCGCGAAGCCGCCGAACACCGCTACCATTATGAGTGCCGCGCCGGTGATGATGCGGGCGGTTGTCCGCATCCCGAATGCCACAGATTCAGCGTGGTCTCCCGTCTCGTCGTAATTTTCCTTGATTCTGCTGAGCATGAACACGTGATAGTCCATGGATAGCCCGAACAGGATGGAGAACATGAATAGCGGCAACCAGAACTCGATCTGGTCCACCTGCTGGAACCCGAAGATATCTATCAGGAATCCCTTTTGGAAGACCAGAACCATCAGCCCGTAGGCGGCTCCCACCGAAAGCAGGTTCATGAAGATGGAGGCGATTGGGATTACTATGGACCGGAATGCAATGAGCAAGAGCAGGAAGCTCAGTCCCAAAACGGCGCCAAACACCCTTGGTGTGTAGTCGTCGGTAAGTTTAACTGAGTCCACGATCTCGGCTGAGGCTCCCCCTACCAGGGCCGTGTAATCGGCGGACGGCACGGCTGCAAATGCCTCGGGTATGAGTTCGCTCCGGATGCGCCTTATGGTGGTGAGAGCGGTCTGTGCGAATGGGTCGCCCGGGACGGCGGCGTTCAGAACGGCCAGTTGTACGTCAGGCTCTATTCTCACCTGTGGGGCCTGGAGTCCCGGTTCGGCTGTCATCAGAGATTCTAGGCTGGTCAGAGCTTTCTGGATGGGCTGAGAGCCCACGTTGCCAACTATGACCACAATGGCCGGGGAGTCGCTGCCGAACCCATACTTGCTATTCAGCAGGTCGAATGCCTGCTTGGCCGGTACTTCCTCCGGCAACACGGATATCCCGCTGGTGCCCTTTTGAAGATCGAAAAATGGGACGACGAGCATCCCGAGAATGACGACGGCGACCAACATGCTGATAATGGGCTTACGCATGACTACGCGGGTGGTTGTGTCCCAAAATCCGCCGCCTTGGCTGTCCTTGTTGACTGCCTTGGGAGAGAGCAAAGGAATGGATATTCCAAAGAAGCGATGGATCAGAGCGGTTACAATGAGCAGTCCTATGACTATGGCTGCCACCATCATGATTTTTCCGGCCTCGGTCCTGTTTGGGAGGATGACTACTCCAGCTATGAATAAGACTGTGGTTGGGATTGCAGGAACACGCACGCTGTTCACCCTATCGCCCAGAATGCCGATGATGGCTGGCAGAAGCGTCAGGCACGCGGTGACCGCAACGAACACCACAAGGATAGCGCCGGTACCGAAGGCCTGGAACTCCCGCACGGGTATCAGCAGCATGCCGGTCAGTGCCAGCACTACGGTAGCGCCGCTGAAGAACACGGCTCTGTTGGCGGTGGCTCCGGCTCTCGTGATGGCGTCTATCTTGTCCAGGCCGCGGTCTCGTTCCTCACGGTAGCGGGACAGCACAAAGAGCGAGTAATCTATGCCTACTGCAAGGCCCATCATGGTGATTATGTTGGGCACGAACTCGTTCAACTCAATGAACTGACCTACGATGCCCGTAAGGCCGATGGCGGTGAAGACTGCCACGATGGCCAGGAGCAGAGGAACGAGTCCCGCGATCACGGCGCCAAATACGAGGGCCAGGATTATGAGGGCGATCCCAATGCCGATGGACTCGCCGACGAGAAGGTCCTCCTCTGCCAGCTCGGAGAAGGTCGCGTTGATGCTTGCGTTTCCAAATACCAGCACACGGAAGTCGCCTCCGGTGAACTCCGCCGCTGTCTCTGTCAGGAGGGCGATGTCCTTGTCCTGGTCTTCGAATATCTGCAAACGGTACAGATTTGTGGTTCCATCCGGGGAAGATGTCGCAGGGTAGTCACTGAAGCTGCCGACCAGGAGAGAACCGGCTACCTCATTGAGACCTTCGCCGAACTTTTTGGCATGTTCGGCAAAGGTAGTTTCGCTGTTCAGAACGGAATCGGAGGTGATGAGAATGAACTCTGTCCCGATGACTCTGTCTCCCGCGGCCTCGTTCTGATCGCCTGGTGGGGTTTCACCCGCATCGAGAGGCCCAAACCGCTCGTCTATCAGGTTTTGTGCCTGCAGGTGTTCCAGGGTCTGGGTTGGGCCATTCCCGCCGCTGAGCGCACTTTCTACGAGTGTGGAGGTCAGGGCGAAGGCCCCTGCCAGGACGAACAGCCACGCTAGAAGTATCCACCAGGGATGCTTGCCGCTGGTTCTGGCTACGGATTCGGGTGAAATTCTCATCCTGTTTCTACCTCGTGTGGTTAATTGCAACCCGAATAGTATTTCACAAAATACATGTGAATAGCTAGCGTTGCTAAAAAACTAGGACAGCTACCAGTAAGCTCCACAGGCTCACCGGATATTTAGTGACCAGCGCATCTGAGGACTTACAAGCGTTTATCAGCAGCACGCAAGCACATGATTAAGACAAAGCACCCAGGGAATGTCTCCTAGGTGCTTTGTCGATCGAATTTCTGGCGACCCGGAGGGGATTTGAACCCCTGCTCTCCGCCTTGACAGGGCGGCGTGTTAAACCAGGCTACACCACCGGGCCGTTTTGGGACCCCCCGCGGGGATTTTCAATGAAGGGATGCTATGGTAAAGGAAGCAGTTTTCCTAGATACCTTTCTCTAGTTGTTCCTTCTGCCATGCATAGTCTACCTTATCGCTGGCGTAGAACCTCTCTGGATGCTCTACAGCCCATATCTGTTTGCGTATGACCAGGTTGTCTGGGTCCAGTGCCATTGCTTCCTTCCATTTGACCAGTGCTTCTGCCGTCAGACCCTGGCGATATTGGCCATTTCCTTCCTGGAAGAGGGCAATGGCACCGAGGTGCTCCTCTCCAGGAGTCTTTTGCTCTACCTCTGAAGAGAGGTCTTCACTTTGGGTTGCCGTTGCCCATTCCGATACCATTTTAACGGTTTCCGCCTTGCGGATGTCAAACCCGCCGAACTTCATATAATCCAGGACTCCATTCTCGTCTATAAGGAAGCCATTCGGTATGGCTTTGAAGCCGTATAGCTGGCCCAGCAGGTTCTCCTCATCCACGGCATTGGTATATGTTGGATTCGCCCGCTGGACGTAGGGACTGGCTTTCTCCGGCCCCTGGGCATCCATTGCCACTGCCAATATCTCTACGTTGTCACCGCTATGCTTCTGGTAAAAGTCCTGCCATACAGGCAGTTGGTCACGGCATGCTCACCAGGAGGCCCACATGAACACGATGACCTTCTTGCCACGATAGTCTTGAAGGCTTACTTTCTCACCATCCAGGGTTGGCAGTGTGAAGTCTGGCGCCAACTGGCCGATCTGGGGTATCTTTAGCGTTTCTGTAGACACTGGTTTCTCCCTTCCTCTTTATCGTTTATCGTGGAGGCTGACCGCCTCCGTTCAAAAGGCTCAACCCTCGCCGTGGAACCCCACGGTCACCAACTCGCCCTCCAGGATCACAGGCGTTATGCGTTGCCCCCCGGTCAGACGTTCCACCTCTTCCCATGCTTCCGGAGTGATGCTGAGGTCAATCTCCCTGAAAGAGATGTCGTTCTGCAAGAATGAATTCTTGGCAGCAGAGGAGAAGCTGCATTCCGGATGGGTGTATATGACGATGGTGTCTTGCAAGCTGGCAGTCTCTTTTTGAGTGTTCACAGGCTACGTTTCATTGTAACTGACGGCGTAGGATTTTGCAAAAGGCTGTAGGTGGCCTGTAGGTTGCAAGGAGACCATTATTTGCTCTGATGCTACCGCGCAATTCTTGCTACGCCGATAATCAGTGCCAGGAGCAGTAACAGGATAAAGAGCCACCAGGGGATTCCACCTGTCCTGGTCTGGTGACGTCCCTGTCTCCACATTTGCCTACGACGCTTTTTCCTGGAGCTCATATTCACTCCCAATCTGCCCGACTCAGACCATATTATGCTCAACCTGCACAATCGTACAATATAGTATCTATATAAATAAATGCATGGCTGGGACGGGCTGTGCTTGGGGTAGGGGGTGGAAGTGCTTGCTAGAGTTGGAAGATAATGGTATGTTGTACCCGCTATTTTAAAGAGCGCTCATGACTAAACTTTACATAAGCCTGATCCTGATTGGACTGTTGGTGGTGACAGCCTGTTCCCCGTCGCCCACCCCAACTGTCATACCGACGCCAACGGCCACCCCTCAGCCTACAGCCACGCTGGTGCCAACTGCTACGCCCAGCCCAACTCAAACTCCAACGACGGTGCCGACACCTACCTCTACGGCTACCCCCGTACCGACACGGACTCCCGTTCCTACGGCGACGCTAACCCCAACCATCACCCCGACACCTACGATAACGCCTACTCCAACGATGACACCCACGCCTACGCCTATCGCAACGCCTTCCGGGGGGTTCCCGCTTCTTCCCAACCAGTTCTCCGGCACTATTACGGTGGGGGGCCAACCCGCTCCTAATAGGGTATTTGTGGAGGCCAGGGTGAAGTGGTGGAGTTCCAATACGGACCCGGAACAGAGTCAGGGCAAGGTTTTCAATGGGACCTATAACACAATCTCAGTGGGTCCCAACGACTGGGCCCTTGATGGAGGCACGGTTACCTTCCATTATGGGACTCTACAGGCAGCGGAGACGGCCGTCTACAATGGTAAGGCATTCCGCGTTGTGACGCTCAATCTGACCTTTCCTTAAGAAGCGCCGTCCTGTCTAAGTAAGGCCCAGCAGCTTCCTCACACGCTCGTCCTGCCGTGCCCACTCCAGGTCTTTGTCTGTGCGCCATTCTTTGTGCTTAGCCACTATACCTCAGAGGCATGTACCGGGTCTGAAGGAAACGGCAGAACTGTCCTTGGATTCCTAATCCAGCTTCGAAATCGTCCACGTTACAACAGCTGTAGATTCCGTCTGCCTAACGACGCACTCTATGTTGTTAAAAAACACGCTGTATTGACCGTCAGCGGGAACGTTGAATGCAAACCGATAAGTTCTGAGACTGTAGGAATGAACCTCAGGGGAGAGTTCGGCCATTAGATTGCCGAAAGCATCGTGTACTGAAGGATTGCCACAGGCGGCCATTGTAAGACGTCAGCGATTTTGGACACTTTTTGAGGCCTAATAAACCCGAGAGATTTTGGGGTGGTAGAGGCTCCTTCAGAGGGGTAGATT
>JAQBZZ010000058.1 GCA_027622595.1 Chloroflexota bacterium | reverse complement strand
CTGAAGGAGCCTCTACCACCCCAAAATCTCTCGGGTTTATTAGGCCTCAAAAAGTGTCCAAAATCGCTGACGTCTTACAGATCCTTATCTCGAATAAGGTACTACCATAGTTCAGCCCAACGGGAGGAGATGGGAAGTCGACGATGGTCTTGGGTACATATCTAATGGTACCCATGCCTACGGGGGCTGTAGCAGGAACATGTATCTCCACCACGCCATCCAGGGAAGTAAAATCGCTTGTGCTACCCACTTCGACTTTGGTTTGGGCTGGGACATTACCACATGCGGTATAGATAGCGGGGTAGGTAATATTATGTGCATTGATGGCGAATCCTCCTGTCAGGAGGCTGCTCAAGGAGACGTCTTCCAACAAGGATACGGATACTCGGTCAGTGAAATCAGTCAGCCCGTAGGTAACACCACCTAAGGTGGCTCCACATTGACCAGTATGGATGTGGACGAATTTCGACACCATATTTCCCGCGGATAGCGACACTACAACTTCTGTATCTTCGCCGCGGTCGGTGAGTGTGGCCCATCCAAATTGGGCGGATGCGTTGAGTTGATCTAATGGCATGGTTAGGGTGTCGCTGTTTAAAGGTAAGTTGCCGCAGAATGTGTGGACAGCTGTGTGCAGGCTGGTACTATCGATGTGGTGACCGATAATGGTGAAGTCGCCCGTAAGGAGACTCTCCAAGGATATGCCCTCCAGTACTGTGGAGGACTCGCCGTCTGATAAGTTGTTGAGAGCGTAGGCAGCTTGTCGGACGGTGCTGCCGCATTGACCTTCGTGAATGTCAACTATGTCAGTCGCTAGGGTTCCTTCCGAGAGCGAGAGGATGATCTCAGTGTCGACTCCAATTGCAGTGAGCTTTACCCATCCTGACTGGCCAGACGCGTTTTGCTCGTTGAGGGCAATATGGAGTGAGCTACTCGCTCCATATTGCTCCAGAGGCGCTGCCGATATGGTCGAGTATGCTAGTAGGCAGACTGTGGCAAAGGTGACGGCGAGAATTGACCGGATATAATGCCGCATATGCTCAGAACTGTTAGTACTCGTCATGTCGTCCCACCACCATTCGGTTTTCCAGCCTACGCCTACGAAATCCCCACATGCCTTAACGCCCTCTGGCAATGGTATGACCTACGTTTCAGCATAGTTGTTATTCGTAGGTCATGGTGTGATTGTGTATGGAAATCCCATGCAAATAGGATGCACTCACGATAAATATAGCTTCTTAATCACTCCATCCACCAGCGTCCCAAATACATGCTCGCCCACCGCTCTGATGATACGCTCTTCGTCCCAATCACCATCCAAATCATAGGAATAACTCTTGTACTCGACTGCTGGTTCTGCTTCAAATGCAATCATGTTTTCCTCTAGAGTCAATTCCTTCTTGGTTGTATTAACGCTTACTAACGATCCGGATACGCCGTCCTTCTTTGGCATCCAATCCTCCTTTTATAGTTATAGTTCGTCTTTCAGCCCGCTCAATCCACGCCGCATGCTGCGCCTGCTGTCCGTATTTACGGAGCAATGACTCGATGATACTGAGCTGGCTGTGCTCCTCACCCGGGTTTCTCAGCCCCGACCCCTGAACCAACTCTAGGGCTGCGTCCGGCTCGAAGAAAGCTCCACGCACGTAACCGAAGTGGGTCTCGCCAATCCCGTGGGTGCCGCCGCCACCCCAGCCGGGGCTGCGTAGCCGAAGTCCAAGCGGCATCCCCTTTAGCCCGAACACAGGGAATGGAGCCGCTTCCACCAGCTTCGCCAGGCTTAGCCGTCCATTGGCGTCTACGAAGGGACGCTGGTTCTGAGGCATGGTGGGCCGCGGCCTCAACTTACCTAGAATGGTGTACAGAAGCCGAAGCAGCGGGTTACTCGGCGTGTGGACTGCCTTGAGCATGCTCCAGCCGCTACCTGAGCGCTCGCCACACTGGGGACATACAAAACTCGCTTGCCATTGGCGGGGGCCGAACAGTCCTCGCACGCGCGTTCGACGCAGATGTTCTACCTTCAGCTCTGCTCCGCAGACCCGGCAGTGTGTGTTTGGTGGACGGTCTTCTGCTCTATGCATAGGCCCCCTTTCGCAAAAGGGGAATTGGGCTTGGTGTCTACAGATGCACGCGTCGAGATGGTATACGACACTTCTCAGCGGTTACGATGGCGTCTATGCGGTGTACCGCTGACTCCAGATGATCGTTGACCACCACGTAGTCGAAAAGAGGGAGCTGGTACAGCTCATCCATGGCGGTGCGTATGCGCAGCTCCAGGTCCGGGGTGGTCTCCGTCTTGCGCTCCCGCAGCCGCCGCTCCAACTCCTCGGGCGAAGGGGGCATGAGAAATATGAACACGGCGTCCGGCACAGCCTTCTTTATGGTGGCTGCACCCTGAACGTCGGCTTTGATAATGACATTCAAGCCCTTATCCAGAGCGCTGGCGACCTGGTCACGAGGAACACCGTACCAGTTGCCGTAGACCTCGGCGCATTCCAGGAAATCTCCCTCGCGCACCTTCTGGTTAAAGGAATCCCTATCCAGGAACATGTAGTCTATGCCGTCTTCTTCGCCGGGTCTCTGAGAGCGTGTGGTGGCCGTAACCGTGAAGTGCCAGTTATGGCCCAGCTCCTTTAGCTTTCGCAGGACGGAGTCCTTCCCCACCCCTGAGGGGCCGGACAAGACCACCAGCAGCGGTCCCTCTCCAGCCTGGTCGTAAACGGATTTTTCAGTAGGCCTCAATGTGTTCCTTATTCCTGCGGGCTTATGTGGATGTCAGCGTAACCAGGTCTTCCCAGAAGTTGGGGTAGGAAATATCCACCACCTCGGCTCCGGTAATGACCACCTCTTCTTCTGCAAGGAGCCCGGCTATCCCCAGTGTCATTGCCAGCCTGTGGTCTCCGTAGCTCTTGCAGGTGCCGCCTTTCAGTGAGCCGGTGCCCTCTATGACAAGGCCGTCGGGAAGCTCCCTTACGTTGGCTCCCAACCGGGAGAGTTCGGTGGCCGTGGCCTGCAACCGGTCTGATTCCTTGGTCCGTAGCTCCTGGGCATCTCGTATCACTGTGGTGCCCTTTGCAAAGCAGGCGGCCAGGGCCAGCACCGGTACCTCGTCCTGTAGTATTGGAATCAGGTCTCCGGCGATCTCAACGCCCGTAAGCTCGCTGGACTCGACGAGGATGTCGGCCACGGGCTCGCCGCCCTCCATGCGGGGGTTCTCGACCTTTATCCGTCCGCCCATGGCCTTCAGTACGTCCAGCACCGCGGCGCGGGAGGGATTTACACCGACGTTGGTCAATTTGACCTTGGCATTTGGATGAGCGGCGGCTGCGACCATCCAGAAGGCTGCTGAGCTTATGTCCCCGGACACCGTTACGTCCAGGGGCTTTAACTGAGAACCTGGTTTAATCACAAGCACCAGTCCGTCCTCCGTCAAAGAGGCCCCCATGGCCGACAGCATTCGCTCCGTGTGGTCCCTGGAGAGCGCAGGCTGGTGCAACACGGTCTCGCCCCTGGCAAACAGCGCTGCGAGCACCAGGGCAGACTTCAACTGTGCGCTGGCTACAGGGAGCGTGTACTCAATACCCTTCAGGTCTCCCCCTCTTATGGCTAGGGGGGCCAGGGAGTCGCTGCTGCGCCCCATGACTTGTGCTCCCATAAGGCGGAGAGGTTGGACTATTCGCCCCATCGGCCTTGATCGCAGCGAGCGGTCTCCGGTGACGACCGACACAAAGTGGGTGTTGCCCAACAGCCCCATGATGAAGCGCATGGTTGTTCCGCTGTTTTCAGCGTTCAGAATGTCTACTGGTTCGTGAAAGTTTTCCAGTCCGGGGGACGCGAGCCTTAATTTGGGTGTCTCGGATGAGCCTTCTTCCGGGGTAATCTTCTCCGCAGATACACCAAGAAGGCGAAGGCAGCGGAGTGTGGATCGACAGTCAGCGCCCTCTGAGAAGTTGTCGATAACCGCTTCCCCGGATGCCAGGCTGTTGAGAATGGCTGCCCTGTGTGAAACGGACTTATCCGCCGGAGGAGCCAATGTGCCCGCCAGCCCTCTGGCTGGAAGGACAGACATTTTCATGAGCTACCCTAACTCTTTCTCTTTTTGTCGTTGCTTTGCCATTCTATCATCTCCCGAACGCGTCCTGCAGCCCTATCGCCCATGAGCAGTCCACCCATGGTCTCGATTGTGGTGGGTAGTTCTACCGTGGGGGCTGATGCGGGCGAGGTTATCTTGTTCTGTAGCCATCTGTCTCTGGCCTCCCAGGCGTCGTCAAAGGCCTTTCCAAGGGGCTTCTCCACGCCCTCCTGCACCAGTTCCTTGAAGGTGTGCAGTTCCTTGATGAACCGGTCTATCCAGTGTACGAGTCCTTCCTGGTTGGTCAGGCATATGTCCCTGCTCATCTCAGGGCTTCCGGAGGCCAGGCGGCTGACATCCCGGAACCCGTTGGAGGCAAGCTTGGATATTTCCGGCCAGGAGGGGTTGTCTGCGTTGAGTTTCATAAGTACCGTGGAGAGGACCAATGGCAGATGGCTCACCGCTGCCACGTAGCTGTCATGCTCAACGGGATCGATGAAGTATGGTTTGGCTCCCACGGTTTCCGCCATCTGAGTCACGACACCGACGGCTTCTTTGGACGCGTTCTTGCCGGGGATTACACAGTAGGTGGCACCATGGAAAAGGTCCGCCTGGGCGGCTTCCGGCCCGGAGAGTTCTTTTCCAGCCATTGGATGCCCGCCCACAAAGCTGACGGTACTTGGCAGATACTGCTCCGCCCACCGGAGTACCTCGGCTTTGGTGCTTCCGGTGTCCGTCACAACTGTTCCTTCTTCCAGCTCGGGGCCGAAGAGCTTCATCAACTCTTGTATCCCACCTACAGGAGTGGCGAGTATGACAAGCTTGGCTCCTTTGATAGCCTTGAGAGGATTGTTCTCGGTGGAGTCCGACGCCCCTACCCTGCGGGCCCGTGCTGCGACTTCTCTGTCCCTATCGGTGCCAACTATCTCCGCTTCCACCTGGGCCTTCTTCAAGGCCAAACCAAGGGAGCTTCCTATCAGTCCCATGCCAACGATTGTTATCTTGTCCACTACAGGCCTCCTTGCACCGTCTCTATACAGGGTACGATGCGTCTCCGCATAATCGGATGCACTTCACTAAATGGCGTGCCCCAGTACAATAAAGCCTACCACATCCACCACGGGGCGCAGAACCCCCCATAGCAAATCCAGGTCCGTAAACCAGTCAACCATGATTATTCCCAGCAGGATGGCCGGGCCAGAGGCTTCCAGCCGCGCAAATCTGCTGGCTATGCCAGGGGGCAGGACGCCGATTGCCACCTTGGAGCCATCCAGCGGAAACAGCGGAATGAGGTTGAATATGGCCAATATAATATTGAAGAATAGCACGAATCCGAGAAGGTCGGCGAACAGGCCGCTCGGCCCCTGGCCTTGCAGCCCACTGAAGTAGAAGGGTGAGTGCCAGGATACGAGGCCCATTCTTATGGGTATGGCACAGATGGCGGCGGTTGTCAGGTTGGCTATGGGGCCGGCCGCCGATACCATTGCCATACCTTTTCTGGCCCCATTCCGCAGGTTATAGGGGTTGACCGGCACGGGCTTTCCCCAGCCAAATCCAACCAGGATAAGCATGATGGTGCCCACGGGGTCAAGGTGTCTGATGGGGTTCAGAGAGAGCCGACCAAGCCGTTTGGCCGTGAGGTCTCCCAGGCTGTACGCCACGGCGGCGTGGCTGAACTCGTGGACGGTGATGGCCACGAGCAACGCTACCCCGGCGGTGGCGAGGAACGTTGAGAACACGGTGACAAATGCCCCCGGATTTTCGAGGAGAAGGTCTAATGAACGTAACAGCATAGTTGATTGTGATGCGAGGGAAGATTGGCCTAGTATACAGCCCTTTTGTCTCCAGGGAAATCACGGGGAGCTGCAAGAGGGTGCAGGTTATTGGTGGAGAGGAATTATTGAGGATGGGTGCAAAATAGCTGATGGGCCACATCAACCAAGGGCTTGCGGATTTTAGTTTGGGTTCTGGGAGATCAGGCCGCTTCCATTGCCGTCTTTTCTGGCGCTGGCTCCATACGCATGCCCCTTGCCGTTGCCATTGATGTTGAACATGCCCGCGACCACAGGGGCCACCTTGCCGGAGTTGTGAATGTTTCCGGTAGTGCATGGGCCTGGGTCACCGCTCGTGGCTGAGAAGAAACAGACTGTGGTGTCGACGTAATAGACCCCGAAACTCGATAAGCTTGCCTGGAATACAAGGTCTACAGTAACTCCAGCATCCACGGAAATGGTTGTTTCTCCTCCGTAGTTATCACCGACATATCCGAGCCCGGGCCAGCCCAGGACCAGGCTACCTTGGATGTTGGATGTGTATGCAGTGTGTAGGGTGTCAGCACTTATTGGACACTTCGGGACCCGAGAGATTGGGGTGAAGGAGCTCCTCGTAT
>JAQBZZ010000057.1 GCA_027622595.1 Chloroflexota bacterium | reverse complement strand
CCATGAGAACAGCAGGGCACGATCTTAACAAAGTCCCTTTTCTGTCCTAACGATGGGGTCCACCTCAAAGCTCAGGACCGTTTTCATTGAGAACGAATGAAGCTAAATTTCAAATCGCAAATCCTAGTCCCCGCAACATTTATGATGCTGCTGGTGGGTTGCAGTGGGGGTAGCCAGCCGCTTGATACACCTAGCCCTTTTCCCATGGCCACTACTAGACTGACATCGACGCCAACTCCTGAAGGGGAGGCACCTATGAGCTTAGACTCGAACCTTCGATACGTTGCTACCATAATCACCAACAAGGGCTCCATTGAGATAGAGTTGTTTCCGAAAGAGGCGCCGAAGACAGTAAATAACTTTGTCACACTGTCAAAGAATGGCTTTTACGACGAGGTGATTTTCCACAGAGTCATCCCGAACTTCATGATCCAAGGCGGAGACCCAACTGGAACCGGCAGCGGTGGTCCGGGCTACACTTTCGAAGACGAGTTCCATGCCGCGCTCAAGTTCGACCAACCTGGTCTCCTAGCTATGGCAAACTCTGGGCCGAACACGAACGGTAGTCAGTTTTTCATCACGACTGTTCCCACTCCCCACCTGAACGGCGCACACACCATTTTCGGTCGAGTACTGGAAGGCCAGGATGTGGTAGAGGCTATCTCTAGGGTACCTACAAGTGCAGGAGATAGGCCAGTCCTTGACGTGAAGATTCAGGGCATCCAGATAGAAGAGACTTAAGAAAACTCCAGTGGGCTCTAGGTTAGCTCTTCTCATTTTCTGTTTCTGGCCCTTTGGCAAATTGAGCCCCTCAGGCAGTACAATCCCTCAGCTTGGCGCCCACTCTAACTAGAACCCTGGTGATATCATCTGGGTCATGTCAAACCGAGGGCCCCGGCGCTGACGCCGATTCCATCGACCTGGACAGCGGCAGCGGCCCGTTACGAATCTCTTGGTGCGACATTTCACGGGCAATCCGAAACAGAATGTGCCCTACTCTGCGATCCATATGAACGCGCAAATTGTAGATCTTGCTATGGACAACTCAGTGACCTTGGTGCCAAGTCTGGGATGTTCGGATATGTTTCTCGAAGGCAGCAATTGCCTAAGCCGACGTGGTAAACCGATGTACCAGGAAGAAGCCCACAAGACCGGAGAGGATAGACGCAGTGATTATGCCTATCTTGGAGACATCTAGGAGGCTGCTCTCACCAAAGGCCAGAGTGGATATGAAGAGGGACATGGTAAACCCGATGCCCCCCAGCCAGGCCACGGCGTAGATCTGGGGCCAGGTAACGCCGGCGGGAAGGACGCCCAACTCAAACCTAACGGCCAGCCATGCAGCGAATGTGATGCCGATTTGCTTGCCGATTATTAAACCGCTAATGATGCCCAAACTTACTGGGTCCAAGAGGGAGGACGCAAAGTCCGCTCCAAGAGAGACACCTGCATTGGCTAGGGCGAATAGTGGCATAATCCCGAAGGCTACCCAAGGATGAAGTGCATGCTCCAGCCTCTGCAATGGCATCCAGACGTGAGTGATGGCCTTTTCCATCTCCTGCAATGCTACCTGCTGTTCCTGTCGGACGGGCACGGCGTTACCTAAATCGCCAGCGGCTTCGTATTCGTCGAGGATTTCACGACCTATTTCAAGGAATTCACCCGTATTGATTCGAGAGCGCCCTGGTATGGTGGCGGCAAGGAGGACCCCGGCGATTGTGGCATGCACGCCAGACTGCAAAAAGGCCAGCCAGACAAAGACTCCGGCTAGGACGTACGGCAAGGGGTGGCGTACGCCGACACGATTGAAGACGAAGAGTATGACAAGGATGCCAAGGCCAATCAGCAAACTGACGAGGGATATCTGTTCAGTGTAGAAGATGGCGATAACAAGCACGGCACCGATGTCGTCAACGATTGCGACAGCAACAAGAAAGGACTTTAGGGCCAGAGGAACACGCGAACCAAGTAGGGCCAGGACGCCCAGGGCAAATGCGATGTCGGTGGCCATGGGGATGCCCCAGCCAACAGAGCCCTGCGACTGAAAGTTGAAAGCGGTGTAGATTATGGCCGGGACTGCCATCCCGCCGACGGCGGCGATCAAAGGTAGGGCCATCTGTTTGGGTGATGACAACTCACCTATCAGCAGCTCGCGCTTGATCTCCAGACCGATGACGAAGAAGAAAACCACCATGACCCCGTCGTTGATCCAGTGTACCAGGGTCTTGGAGAGATCGAAGGCACCTACTTGAAAGGAGATTTCGGTGTGCCAAAGGTCGTTGTAAGCGTCAGACCAGAGAGAATTGGCCCAGACGAGAGCGACAACGGCAGAAGCGAGCAGTACGATGCCGCTAGATGCCTGCCCGTGGACGAATTCCTGCAAAGGGCGCAGGAATTGATCGATGGGTTCAGGACGAGATCTTTTGGGGTGGGAGTGCTGCATTGGACTTGAATTATACACTAATCATCTGAGCCGAAGCACCAGTAGAGCAGCCTATACGCTTTCGCCCGAATACAACCCTGAACCTCCCGCAGCTGGCTGATCTGCTGCTGAGGGGGTGGCCTCAAATACACTGGGGTCTTCAACTCTAACGCCAACGAGATCGTTGATATCGAAGAACCGCCGGTAGTTAATCTTCTCACGGCCGGTCTTCCAGAACACCAGCTTGTAGGGCTGCTGAGCGAGAAGGCGGTCGATCAACTCGAAACCTTTGGCATCTCCCCCCTTGCCATTGAAGAGAGCAATATTCTCCGAGAGGAAAGCCGCCACATCGGGTGAACTATTGACCATACTTTGGAGCTCTTGCTTTATCTCACCGGCCTGTTGGAACCTGCTGGCCTGATAGCCCTTCAAGCCGTCGTAAGGAGGAAGCTGGTGCACGGCTTCCAGCAACTCTTTGAGTTGTATCAGACCAGAATGATGGTCTCCCAATGTCGATTCCAGATGGCCCAGGCGGTGGGAGAGAATAAGGGCATAAGACCTGACTTCCACAGGCAATCTTAGTTCATAGTAGTAAAGGGAAAAGCCAAGCTCATCCAGTGCCAGACGAAAGGCTCCATCCTGAATAGCCAACTGGTAAGGGCTACCCAGGAACGGCAATATCAACTTGTTCTCGCCGATACTCCAGTCCACGTCAAAGTAAGAACCATATTGCGAACCAGGCCCGTTCTCCAAAAGGTCCGTCCACCACGGGTTCTCGGGGCTGGCTGCCATATGGTTGGGAACGATGTCCAACAGCAGGCCCATGCCGTTGGCTTTGAGTTCGGTCACAAGCGCGTCAAAACCCTCTTCTGTTCCCAACTCGGCGTTGAGAAGCGAGTAATCTGTAACGTCGTAGCTATGCGTACTCCCCCGACGGGCTTGGAAGATGGGTGAGCAATAGAGGTCGGTTATTCCCGGTCGGTGGAGGTAGGGTACCAGTGCGCGGGCATCCTGGAAGCGAAAACTGGCATTGAACTGAACCCGGTAAGTGGAAACAGGGGTACGTAAGCCAGCCATTTATACAACCTTTACTGACAGTTTGTCCCCCAGAGTAGCGAACCGGGTCACCCACTCTCCGGCGGACTCGTCTTGCTGCTGGGCTTTCATCTGGTATTCAGGGTAGGTTGTCCTTAGCATATCGAAGTAGAGGTTCTGAAGCTTCCACAGTATTACTTCAAAGGGAAGGGATAGAGCAAGCTCTACAGCCGATGCCAGGTCTGATAGGAGGGCGACGTCCTCCGGGGCGGTGACAAACCTATCCATCATTGCCTCAAGAGTATGAGTCAGAGTGTACCCCAGTCCCGGAGCGTCCAACTCAGTACGGAGTGTTTTTGCTTCTTCCATCAATGCCTTAATCCGCTCCACGTCCAGGGTGTCCGCCGAAAAGGCACGCCACAGATCGGTGTTGATATAGAACTCGGCGGTGGAGAGGAAGGTCTTGGGCGCAGGGATTCCCAAATCGGTCATGAAGTATATGAGCGGATTCTGTGTCGCATAGATATGGCGATAGGCAGTTTCAGCCTCCGTCAGAGTGGAGTCCACAATCTGGTTCAGAATCTTATGCTGCTCATCACGGAAAAGCGTTCTGAGGGAGTATGTGGACCCCCCAAAATGCTTGTCCATGAGCCGAAGAACCTCTGGAAGGTCTGACTTGTTGTAGGCCTCCCTTATCTCCTCATTGAGGGTCTGATAGGCCTCATCGCCTTGAAACTCACGGACGCCGCAATTGATGTTGTGGTCGCCGAAGTGGAGGACTCCAAAGGTGAGCGACGCCGATTCCTGAGTGATGTTGGAGGTGAACCTCGCTCTTCCAACCGTTAATCTCGTTCTACCGGATTCAAGGCTATGGGAGTCGTCTACATCCACTTCATACGCGTCCAGTGCTGTGTGCTCGCCATACTCCTCAAACTGAGAGCTGATGGCGTAGTGGGCCCCAAGGTGCTCCCAATCTACCTGGGCCGGCTTCACGAACTTCTCATAGATTAGGCGGCCATCTCCGTGCTCCGGCAGATTGCTCTTGGCCTGCGCCAGGAGGTCCAGGAATTCATCCTCTATGTGATTTCCAAAGAGCTGCTGTGACAACTGAATGGCCCGCCCCGCATATTGGATAACCTGGACGGTTTCAATACCGGAGAGTTCATCGAAGAACCAGCCACAACTGGTATACATAAGCATGGCATGACGCTGAAGCTCCAGCAGCTTTAGAGCCGTGGACTTCTCTTCCTGGCTCAACTCTCTATTGGCATACTTGGACAGGAAGCGCTCTACGTTCTCCGGGGAGCGGTCCAGGATCACATCGATGTAGTCGTTTCGGGCCTTCCAGGGGTCATTGAGCAGCGTCTTCGCCGATCCTTCATACAATGGAGCCAGGGTATCCCAGAGCCAGTCCAACGCCTCCCGCAGTGGGGCGCGCCACTCCTGATTCCAGCCGGAGTGGCCTCCGGAGTTGCAGCCGCAGTTGCCGCGCCATCTCTCAATGCCGTGCGCACAGCTCCAGGAGGTGTTTTCAATTAGGCGAACCTCGTGAATTGGCGGATGTGCTTCCAGGTACTCGCCGTAGTTGGTTATCTTGGCCAGTCCATTAGACTCTATGTGGTGTAGGGCATAGGCAAGGGCCATGTCTCCGTATCTGTGATGGTGGCCGTAGGTCTCACCGTCGGTGGCTACGTGGACCAGCCTTGGCCCATCCTGCGCGTCCGTGAAAGCCTCCAGCAGCCGGTCGGCAAAATCCTCTCCTCGATTCAACAGATTTTCGAAGGCGATGGCGCGAGAGATAGGGCCATCGTAGAAGAAGAGATTTATAGTGCGCCCGGAGGGGAGCTGCAGCAGCTAAGGCATCCCGGGATCGATACTCTCGTTGGAAACACCCCGCCACCGTGACTCCCCAATGCGCCTCACTTGCCGTGCCTGATGTGGGGCCAGGATGGTGAAACGGATATCCATCTCCGCCAATATCTCAAGGCTCTCTATATCCACGGCCGTCTCTGCGAGCCACATACCTTCAGGTTTGCGTTCAAACCGGTGTTCAAAGTCACCTATGCCCCAGCGTATCTGGGTGTACTTGTTCTGGTGGTTGGCCAGCGGCATAATCATGTGGTTATAGACCTGTGCTATGGCCGAGCCGTGGCCTGAGAAACGTTCCTGGCTATCTCTGTCCGCTTGCAGGACGGCCTTGTATATATCGGGTGCACTGGTCTCCAACCATGCCAGAAGAGTGGGCCCAAGGTTGAAGCTGATTCTGGCGTAGTTGTTGACGATATCTGAGATTGAGCCCTCTCCGTTCAGAATGCGGGAGGCCGAATTGGGAGCGTAACACTCGGCGGTTATCCTCTCATTCCAGTCGTGATAGGGGTATGCCGAGTCCTGGACTTCGATGGTCTCCAGCCAGGGGTTCTCCCGCGGTGGCTGATAGAAGTGTCCGTGAATACAGATGTAGCGTTCCATATCTTAGATTAGCTCCTACTCGCGAACATACAGTATGGCTGCCCAGGGTGATAGGTCTACCCGCACATCTTCCATCGAAGCGATTTCTGAAGGAGCGGTGCTGCCTGGCCCAAGCCACTGTTCTTCAGACGAGTCCATCAACTTGTGCCATGGGCCATGAGGAACAGGCAGCACGGCTGAGTTTGCTGTGCCGGAGAAGTTGAAAGCGGCCACTATTTGACCTTCGTTGCTCCATCTTCTCAAGACTAGGACTTGTTGCTCCATGTCAGGCACGACCTCCAATGTGTCTTTTCTCAGGCTGGCGAGGGGAGGTAGCTCCTTGCGGAGCCGGATCAGTTCCCTGTAGAAGGCCAGGAGCGCTCGGTGATGGCCCTGGCCGCGGAGGCTATAGTCCAATCTGGAGCGCAAAAAGGTGGCTTCGTCCTGAGGGTCAGGCAATTCACTCTGCCAGTGAAAGTCGGCGAACTCCCCTCTTCGTCCTCGTCGCACCGCATCCACAAGGTCGGGGTCTGAGTGGCTGACGAAATACTGGAATGGGGCCTTTTCACCGTACTCCTCACCCATGAAAAGCAGGGGGATAAACGGGGACAGCATTACTACGGCCGCAGCGAGCTTCTGCGCCTCGTACGAAACAATCTGGCTCAGACGCTCGCCCATAGCGCGGTTCCCTACCTGTGTAGGGTGTCAGCACTTATTGGACACTTCGGGACCAGAGAGATTGGGGTGAAGGAGCTCCTCGTATAAGGGTGTCTCGTACCTCCTGATTGTACCGCCTCCGCCG
>JAQBZZ010000056.1 GCA_027622595.1 Chloroflexota bacterium | reverse complement strand
TGCTGAATGATGGCATGGTGCTGGTTGTGGGAGCAACATCGTCGGATTTGTACGACCCAACCACAGGCACATTTACCAAGGCTGGCGACTTCGCCAAGAGCCATGATGAGCAGTTCACGGCGACACTGCTGAACGACGGGAGAGTCCTTGTGACTGGCGGAGGGACCAGAGGAAGATATATAGCTCCAGATAGCCTGAGCCACGTCGACATATACGACCCGTCCACCGGGAAGTGGTCGTCTGCCGCGGACATGACCACCAAGCGCTGGGGCCACACTGCCACGGTACTGAAGGACGGCAGTGTCCTGGTCATGAACTACAAGTCGGCGGAGTTGTACAACCCGGATACGAACACGTGGACAGTGGCCGGTGATTTGCCAAGACAGCACGGTGACGCTCCCGGCGGTAAGTCTCACACTGCGACGCTGCTTGGGGACGGTAGGGTCTTTATAGTCGGTGGCGGCGATGTCAACTACACTAAAACTGGTCTGGCAGATAGCCGTGAAGGTATGACTGAAATAGATGTATACGACCCGGCTATTGGGTGGTAGCCCCCAAGATGGAGTCATACCTGTAAAGTGCTCAGAACATCCAAGAGGGTTTCCCGTGGTGCATAACAATACGCAGGCAATTCGCTAGCCTCGCCTCGCGGTAACCCCACACCTCTTTTCCAGGAGCAGGAGAACCTACGCGCGCCTGTCACGCCCGCTGCACCAGCCAGGAAAAGCCTATAGCCTTTCGGCACAGGATATGCACAGCCTTATTAGAGTCAAATCGTCACAACTCTCCCATGCCAAGCATCTGGGTTTACTGCACCCAGTGCTATGTTATGATATGATTGTCATGAAAAATCACAAACTATAAAGCACTGGGGGGATTGAGCAATGGCAAGGTATAAGGCGGCAAGAAGTTTCATATTGATGCTGGGCGTGCTGTCGATGGCCTTCGTCATGGGCTGCGGCGGAGGTGATGGCATCGCCAGCATGGTGGAGGGACGCGGGGAACATGCGGCGACACTGCTCAACGACGGACGCCTGCTGGTGGTCGGTGGCAGGGGGTCATCAGCCCTTACCTCGGCGGAGGTGTACGATCCGGCCACCGGTGAGTGGTCATCGGCCGGCGCCATGACGGAGGCACGATACGGGCACACGCTGACGAAGCTGGACGACGGTAGAGTATTAGTGGTTGGCGGCTCTGCAGGCTCTACGGCAGAGATGTACGACCCCACCAAGGGCACATTGGGCACATGGTCATCCGCCGGCAGCATGACATACGAACATGGCATCGGGCATACCGCAACGCTATTGGACGACGGTAAGGTCCTGATAACCGGCGGCCCGACCCTGATCGAAGGCACCAAACGAATCGCCGCCTTTGCAGAGTTGTACGACCCATCGACAGGCAAATGGTCCCTCACCGGCGATATGACGGAACAACGAGAGAATCACCAGGCAGTCCTGCTGAATGATGGCATGGTGCTGGTTGTGGGAGCAACATCGTCGGATTTGTACGACCCAACCACAGGCATATTTACCAAGGTTGGCGACTTTGCAAAGAGCCATGATGAGCAGTTCACCGCCACACTGCTGAACGACGGAAGAGTCCTTGTGGCCGGCGGCGGGACCAGAGGAAGATTCATAGCGCCGAATACCCTGGGCCACGTCGACATATACGATCCGTCCACAGGGGAGTGGTCGTCTGCCGCGGACATGACCACCAAGCGCTGGGGCCACACGGCCACGGTACTGAAGGACGGCAATGTCTTGGTCATGAACTACAAGTCGGCAGAGCTGTACAACCCGGACACGAACGCGTGGACAGTGGTCGGTAATTTGCCACAAGAGCACGGCGACGCTCCCGGCGGTAAGTCACACACTGCAACGCTGATGGAAGACGGTACGGTCTTTATAGTCGGTGGCGGCGATGTCAACTATACCGTTAGTGGTCAGGCAGATACCCGTAAGGGCATGAAGCAAGTGGATGTATACGACCCTGCCGTTGGCTGGTAGTCTTAAGAGGAAAGCCTCAAGCTAGCTGCGGGAACGTTCAAGGGGCACGCAGGCGCCGGGTCGCCGTGATTGTGGCGCATTGTAGGGCTGCATGAAACAATCTGGAGGGCGTGCCCTCTCTCGGTGCCATACACGTCTGGCCGTTTAGCGTGGTTCAACCCATTGTCTAGTTGGGCAGTAGCCCTCTCACAATGGACTCCACAGACTCGGTTATCCTGAACCGCGTCACCTGGGTGTGGATGGTCTTGGAGAAGATGCCCCAACCGACCCGTGATTCCAATCGAACGTCAATGAGGCCGCCCTGCACGATGCCCAGCACCACAGCACCCGGAAGCTCTGTCAGAAGTAAGGTAACTTCTACAGAAATCGTGGAGGTTGAGTCTGGTCCAATCCAGTCTCCCTTTGACAATTTTGAAGTGGTGACCTCAACCCCGTTCAGGACTAGCACGTGGTCACTTGTACCCACATATACTGGTAAGACCCCCTCATTCGAAATGTCGACTTCGACATCGAAGTCGACCCCTTCAATGATGCGCCCGGCAGCTCCAAGCAGGTCCCCGTTGGCAAGATCAGAGCCAGCGCGGACCAAGGATTGGATGTCGTCAGTAATTGATGGGGAGATTGCCACAACCCGGGGAGAGGACACCGACAGCCTTGAGTAGCTGTAAGCCACAGCACCCAGCAACCCCAACACCCCGATAAGCACCAATGCAACGAGCAGCCCCCTAGTGATCCGGGACACTGATGCGACGAACCGATGCCAAGAGTGTCTGAAATCCATGTCACAACCAGTCTAGCACTTTACACAACAACCCATTGACCCCTTGGAGAGCATGACTTAGCATACACCGTGTATGCTACCATCTCATGGTCACAGACCAGGAGGGTGTCGCCCATGAACGCACTGGTAATCGGTGGAACCGGACCATCTGGCCCCCACATCGTTAACGGCCTTATAGAGAGAGGGTACGATGTCACCGTGTTGCATGGTGGTCAACACGAAGCCGAGTTTGTCCAGCCGGTCGAGCACATCCATACCGACCCGCATTTCGCCGAGACCCTCGAATCCGGCCTGGAAGGCCGGACATTCGATGTCGCGGTCGCAACCTACGGGAGGATACGGCTGGTCGCCGACGTTCTCAAAGGTAAAACTCAGCGACTCATCACGGTAAGCGGCGGCATGCTCTTTGCACCAAGGAACGACCCACGTTGGGGCCCGCTGGGGGCTCCTGCGGTGATTCCAGAAGACAGCCCTCTGACAGACAATCCCGATGGCCCACGGCTTCCCTATATGATATGGGTCACCGAGCAGACGGTCATGCAGGCCCATAGCGAAGGGCACTACAACGCGACGATCCTTCGCTACCCAGGGATATACGGCCCCGGCGCTCCAGCCAACCCTGAGTGGAGTATCGTACGGAGGATACTGGACTCGCGCAAACGCATCATAGTTTCCAGCGGCAGGGGAACTGGCCGACGCGCCTCAGGCCAAAACGCCGCTCACGCGGTGCTCCTGAGCGTCGACAAGCCCTCAGAGTCCAGTGGCCAGATATACAACGTCGGGGAGGAAGTCCAATACTCGCAACGTCAGGTTATCGAGTTCATTGCAAAGCACTTGAACCACGATTGGGAACTCGTGGACATGCCAGCCACCCTGGCGAGCAGGGTATACAAGGGTGGCAGCGCTCAAGGAAGCAGCGGCGGGTCCGACTTCGATATCACCAAGATACGGACACATTTGGGATACCAGGATGTTGTCTCGGTGTCAGACGCTCTGACTCAGTCCGCCGAGTGGCTCCTGGCAAATCGGCCCGAACCCGGCGGGGAGATCGAGCAGCAACTGGGCGACCCCTTCGCCTATGACGCGGAGGATGAGCTAATCCAAGCGTACATGGAGGGCATGGCCAAAGCCGAAAAAATCCAATTCCCGGAGGTGAATTCCGGTCATATGTACCGGCATCCAAAGCAACCCGGTGAAGCCTGGGCGCCGCCACAGCGCCGCTGATTACGCATATCTTCCGCTAACATCACCACTAGTTCCATGACTGCCATTACTGGAGGAAAAAGGAAATGAGCAAACTATTCACCCCCATCGATATCAGGGGAGAGACGATTAGGAACCGCGTGTTCGTCTCTCCGATGTGCCAATACTCGGCTGAAGAAAAAGACGGGCACCCCGTGTCATGGCACATGGTCCACCTGGGAAGCAGGGCCGTAGGTGGAGCGGGACTGGTGATGTTTGAGGCAACCTCCGTCACCCCCGAAGGCCGGATAACTCCCTGGGACCTGGGTATATGGTCTGACTCACACATAGACTCATACCGTCCCATATCGGAATTCATCACGTCACATGGGGCCACCCCAGCCATGCAACTGGCGCATGCCGGACGAAAAGCCTCGCATGATCGCCCCTGGTCCAGCAGCAGACCACTTGGCGATGATGAAGGAGGCTGGCAGGTGGTGGGACCAAGCCCGTTGCCATTCAACACCAACGAGCCAACCCCGCGTGAGCTGACTATTGAAGAAATACACCAGATCAGAGATGCCTTCGGCTCGGCGGCAGAAAGAGCCGTGAAAGCCGGTATCAAGGTCATTGAGCTTCACCTGGCGCACGGATATCTTGGCTTTGAGTTCCTATCCCCGCTATCCAACCAGAGGACCGATATGTACGGAGGATCATTCGACAACCGCACAAGGTTCCCACTGGAAATAGTGGACGCAGTGCGAAGCTCAATCCCGGATTCCATGCCGCTATTCGTCCGCATATCGAGCACGGAGTACATGGATGAAGGATGGGGGATAGAGGACTCCGTGCTGTTCGCTACGCAACTGAAAGAGCATGGCGTAGACCTCATCGATTGTTCTTCGGGTGGCAACTCGCCTGCGCAGCAGGTCAAGCCGTTCCCGGGTTACCAGGTGCCATTTGCCGCTCAGATCCGGTCCGGAGCCAACGTGCTGACCGGGGCGGTGGGACTGATTACAGACCCACACCAGTCGGAGGAAATACTCCTTGAAGAGCAGGCAGATGTAATTCTCATGGGACGAGAGCTGTTGAGAAACCCGTACTGGCCCCTATCCGCCCAGCAAACACTGGAATCAGAACCCACATGGGCTAACCAGTACCTGCGGGCAGCCCCACCGAAGCCAGCCTAGCACGCTCGCCCTCAATTAATGGGTAAATCAGTAATATATGGCTGATGCCGCTTCCGGCTTCAGCTTCTCCATATACCCCTTGCGGAACTTTGCCACCTTTGGGGCGATTATCACCTGGCAGTATGGCTCGTACGCATTCGTCCGATAGTATTGCTGATGGTACTCCTCCGCCGCAAAGAACGCGGTCTCAGGAGCAATCTCGGTAACAAACGGCTGGTCCCATATCCGGGCCGCCTCCATCTCAGTAATCACTTCCTCGGTTGTGGTCTGCTGCTCCGAGGTATGGACAAATATCGCCGACCGGTACTGTGGGCCGGTATCCGGCCCCTGACGGTTCATCGTCGTTGGATCGTGAATGACGAAGAATATCTTCAAAAGCTCCCTGTATGAGATAATGCCGGGGTCAAAGGTAATCTGGACAGCCTCTACGTGTCCCGTGCGTCCTCCGCAGACCTGTTCATAAGAGGGAGATGGCACATGGCCGCCTGTATAGCCCGATACGACCTTTTCTACCCCGCGAAGCTGCTCATAGACAGCCTCCAGGCACCAGAAGCAGCCTCCAGCCAACGTTGCAATCTCTCTTTTGTTATCATTCATAGTCCTTTATCCTCCTAACGCAGGTGCATTGAGTATGACCATCGAAATCACGCGAGCACCAATAGAGGCTATAATTATCAGCCAAGCGGCCCGAATTGACAATCGCACTTATTTGCCCTTGTACAATGTCAACGTTGACTCCCAAAAGGGAAAAAGAAATTGAAGCAGCCAGAACTGTTTGACAACGCCCTCTGGGAGGAGCTTGTTGGCAAGGCCAGCGAACTCCAGGGCGACCCCGCCGCTTGCGAGCACCTTGTATATCGCTTCCTGAGACAGTATCTCCCAGCCCTGCTTGCGGCTAGGACGCAGGAAGACCGCGAGCGCGTCTGGAGGGCGCTCTGGAGTTACCTGACGGCCCCGGTCACCAGGGCAAAGCCCTTTGGACTGTCCTATTCGTCGGCGGATGACCTGATAGCGGAGATTCAGAAGGAACTGGGCCGCCTCGGTTATCATCCACAGGAATAGGCCCGGATATTCTTGTAAGAGGAAAAACGATTATCCCGCCAGAACGCGTGTATTTCACCCATGTCATTCTGAGCCCTTCGGCTCTGCTCAGGATAAACTCCGCGAAGAATCTAAAATCTTCGCCTAGACACAGCATGTTGCTCTAGATTCTCCGGTCGCCGTGCTCCCTCAGAATGACATCAGTGCTATATCATCACCTACCGTAAGGGATAGTCACCCGAATAAAGCACCGGGCAGTCCAGCCCTATCACAACGAAGATAGGAACTCCAGCACCCTGGCGTTGAATGCCGACGGCTGTTCGCGTTGCACCTCGTGACCGGCCCCGGGGAACATCTCCAGCTCCGAACCCGGGATGGAGACGTGGAGCCTCTCCCCATGCACCTTGTCGACCCACGGGTCCGCTTCCCCCTGGACGATGAGGGTCGGACAGGCAATCCCGGCCAGATAGTCGTTGAGCATGTATCCTCCGTTCTGGTACAGGGTTTCCACGGCATCAGAGTACTCGGAGACCAGTTGCCGCCAATATGGATCGCCGTGGCTGCGGGCCAGGGCCTGCTGAAACCCCGCCGGCAGCCGGTACGCAGGGGCCCATTCCCGG
>JAQBZZ010000055.1 GCA_027622595.1 Chloroflexota bacterium | reverse complement strand
GCACCATTATGCCACCTTCAGGCAGCGATTCCACTTATCCCCACTGTCCAGTTTCCCTGAGCCACCTCTAACGGCAAGGTTTTCTCCAACTCTCCTCCTATGGATGGCTGGCATAGTCTCCCTGACTCTACCCAGGGTCAGGTGGGGGTGGAAGGGACGCCCCTCCCGTGCGTGTCCCAGGCGCTCCAACTCTTCATCAAGGGACACCTGAAGGCTTAGCAACCCAGCCAGTGTTCCTTGCAAGCCAATCCAGATCACCCTTGGAGCCTTCAGGTTGGGGAAAGCTCCCAGCTCGCCGAGTGATAGCTCAAATGGAGCAACTAACGTGGCGCACAGGCTCATCGCCTGAGATATGGGCGCTATGGACTCGGCCGCTATGTTACCAAGGAACTTTAGAGTGAGGTGGATGCCCTCGGGCCTGACCCAATGCACCCCTCCGGGAGCCAGAGCCTGAAGATTTTTTGTAATTCCACCGAGAGCCACCCTGACACTTGGGGGAAGCTCAACGGCTATGAACGCTCGGATCTGTTCCAATCGGGTATCCCCAGTAGTCTGGCGGCGTTGTTATATAGGATGCCCTCTTTGGCCTCGTCGGAGATCGGTGCATCGGTGACCTGCCGTATCAGACGGTTCTGTTTTATCAGGGGGTAATCCGTGCCCAGAAGCACCCTACCCTCACCCAACAGGCCTGCGACAACGGGGAAGACCTCAGGCAGGTAGAGAAATGGCGACGCGGCGGTGTCGAAGTAGACGTTCCGCATGGCACTCGACACCTCCGGCATGAGGGCGTAGAAGGGGAGGCCCCCTCCCCAGTGAGCGCAGATGAGGGTTGCATCCGGGAAGTTGTCTATGAAACGGCACAACACCTCTGGAGTGGTATGGCCCTTGCCCGCATAGATGTGCCCCACCGGCTCCGAGGCATGTGTGAGGATGGGCAGGCCAAGGCTCATGGCTATCTCCACCAGCGGAGCCATGACGGCACTATGACCAAGGTCGAATCCCTGCGTATCGGGGTGCAGTTCCCCGATGCCGACCAGCCCCGCCTTGGCGCACCGCTCGACCTCGGCGACGGCGGCGGCACCCCACAGGGGGTTCACGGCACAGAAACCCTTGAGCCGTAGAGGAAATCGCTGCACGGCCTCTATCACATAGTCGTTGGCCATGCGACACAGTTCGATGTCGTTCCAGCCGATGCCGACGGCCACGGACAGGTCTATGCTGGCCCCGTCCATGGTTGCCACCAACTCCTCCGCGGAGGCCATCTGTGCCGTGGGGCTGGAATACAGGGTCGCCAGGGTCTTGTCCCTGGGAAATAACTCTTCCCTGTGTTCTCTAACGTAGGGGGGGAAGATATGGGTGTGAAAGTCTATTATCATTGTATTTTCCGAGTAGCCTAATGCTAAGAACATCCTAGCGTGGTGAATTAGAAAACCGCTACAAATGTCATTCCGAGCGGAAGCGAGGAATCTGGAGGTGGGGCCTCCTCCCCGCCAGATGCTTCACTTCGTTCAGCATGACAATGCAAGCCTCGCATTATACAGAGAACCTTTGACTCAGGATACTATAGCCTTGATTGTTAATTTGTACTTTTGACACGCTGTACATGAATCTTTCTGTCGCTCGAAGCCAAATGTTGCACCAAGAGGTGCAGTAGCCTGTTGAGCTTGTTGTCTTCGAGCAAGTTCAAGAATCTTACGCAGGCAGTCATCACAAAACGGCTGATTGAGATTCTGTGTAAGGAACTCAACGATTCTTTCTGGCACTGTCATCTTAATTCTCTCGAAACTTAGGGAGACTGAACCATCCCCGTTTTCATCAAGGCCTGATTCCCCCCACCAGAGGCTCCACCCGTCGCCAGATGAGACGTGAGACCTCCCGTGAGGAGAGGCGTGCGTCCAACGTGAGCCATCGTTCCGGTTCTTTGCTGGCTAGTTCCAGGTAGCCCTTGCGTACCCTCTGATGAAAATCCATTATTCCCTTTTGCTCAAACCTCTGCTCAAAACGGTCCCTGGTCGTGGAACGTCTCCCCATTCCCTCTTCTGGTGAAAGGTCAAGGAATATAGTCAGGTCAGGTTTGAGGCCGCCGGTGGCCGCCATATTCACCGCCTCCACCCGCTCCAGGGGGATGCCTCGCCCGTATCCCTGGTATGCCAGGGTGGAGTCGGTGAAACGGTCGCAGAGGACAACCTCGCCCCTTTCCAGAGCAGGCTGTATGACGTCTGCCACCAGCTGAGCGCGTGAGGCATTGAACAGCAACAACTCTGCTTCAGGGCTCAAAGGGATGTCTGAGAACTTCAGCAGTTGTCGTAGCCCATTACCAAGGGGGGTTCCACCGGGTTCTCGTACCGCCACTGAGTTTATGTGGCGTGTCTGAAGGCGTCTAAGAAGAAACTTGATTTGGGTGCTCTTGCCGCTCCCATCGCCGCCTTCCAGAGTGATGAATAGACCTGTTGGCATGGCTTTTACAAAATTGCAAAACTATCTGCGGGAGATGGTGACGCGGCGGTTTGGGTCGTTGCCAACGCTAATCGAGGTGAGGCTTAGTTCCTGGGCAATCTGGTGCTGAAGCCGCCGGATGTAGGCAGCCTGGGGCATTAGGGCCACGGTTTCCTGGCCGCTATGCACCTGCTTTGCCGCCTCCTCCGCCTCCCTCACGGCTCTCTCAACGGGGTCTTCCCATCCCTTTTCGCGGGACACAGACAGGAGGAAGTCCCTTATCTGAGGCAGAGAGTTCCTCCTGAGGACAAATATGGCCCTGCCAGCCTCTTCTGCGGACTTCAGCAGCTTGGGCATTTTGCGGAAGAACTGCTTGGTGGTGAGGATGACATCTGCCCTGTCCATGTTTTCCACCAACTGTATGGGCATTCGGGTGGTCTGGACTATTTGCGCCACTCTGCTTTTGCTCACACCAAAGGGGAGCACCTTGGTCACGGGAACCGTACTCTGTGGAGGCAGGTGCACCTCTTCCAATGGCTCTGATTGGAACACCTTGGCCTCGCTTTCCCGAGACCTGTGCACCTCTCCCCCCTCATCAGACCACCGCACCTCAGGGGGCCGGGACATTCCTCTCAGGACGGCATCCACCACCTTGCCCACATCGTCGTGAACGGCCACTCTGTCCCAGTTCTGGATTTCAACCACCACGTCGAAGGTGGGGGGAGATTTGCGCTCCTGGACGGACTTCTGAGAACGCCGCCGCCGAGCTTCGTCGTCTCCCAGGGTGACCGTCTGTATCCCTCCTATAAGGTCGGACAGGGTGGGGTTGAGGATCAGGTTGTCCAGGGTGTTCCCGTGGGCCGTGGCGATTAGCTGCACGCCTCTCTCAGCGATGGTACGGGCGGCGGCCGCCTCCTGCTCCGTCCCCATCTCATCGATGATGATCACCTCCGGCATGTGGTTTTCCACCGCCTCGATCATCACGGCATGCTGAAGGGCAGGAGTACC
Organism: Chloroflexota bacterium; assembly: GCA_027622595.1. Lineage (GTDB taxonomy): Bacteria > Chloroflexota > Dehalococcoidia > Lucifugimonadales > UBA2985 > JASLXI01. The sequence goes on along the minus strand of JAQBZZ010000055.1, from coordinate 3,601 downwards.
CACCTGCATCCGCCTTGCATGTCCTATTGCAGGGTGGGGAATGTCGCCGTCACCGGCGATCTCGTTGGAGGTGTCGACGATGATCACTCGCTTGCGGGCATCGTCGGCCAGCACGCGCGCCACCTCTCGCAGCATGGTTGTCTTGCCTACGCCAGGACGGCCCAGCAGGAGGATGCTCTTCCCTGAACGGACCAGGTCGTCGATGATTTGGATGGTGCCATAGACGGCCCTGCCCACGCGGCAGGTCAGGCCCACTATTCTGCCGGCTCGGTTACGAATGGCGGAGATACGGTGCAGGGTGTACTCGATGCCAGCCCGGTTGTCGTCGCCGAAACCGCCAATCCTCTCCACCACATGCTGTATGTCCTTCTCTGTGATTTCCAGGGGAGACAGTGCCGCTTCGGTTCCCAGGAAGCGCGCCTCCGGAGGACGGCCCAGATCAAGGACCACCTCCAACAGGTCTTCCAGATTGTCTCGTTCTCTCAAGGACGTCTGGATGTGGGGTGGCAGTGCCCCAATCAGGGCCTCAAGATCATCGACGATATGCTTTTCCATTTGCTCCCTTGTCAGTTTCCTCTACGAAGGGGTCTATGCGCGCACGGGGGCCAGAGCCGCGTCTTTCACCCGTACGGTTAGGGGCTTCACCATAAGGTGGTATTCACTCGTGGGGATGAACCCTTTTTTCTCCAGCACCCACGCCAGAGTGGGCTGATGATCGGGGACCAGGGAGAGGAATGGTGTCATGGGTCTCCCTTGTTGGAGCCCCCAGAATACCAGGTCTTCCCAGACACCCGGCTCTTCTTCAGGATGAACCATAATTTCTACTCGGTTGACAGAACGCCTGTCTGAGCCGACCCTGACCCAGCCCCGAAGGCACCCCTGTGCTTCGTATACACCCTGTTTGACATTTTTCCCTGAAGGCTCCAATGCATCGCTCCACTCATCGAAGGTCAAGGCATATTCCGACTTAACCTTGGAGGGAACACACTCATTGTAGAGGCGGAAGGTGGGGTACTCATCGGGTGGCGTGGAGGGACGGATGAACTTTGCCGTATTGGGAATGGGAGACGACGAGGCCTCCCGTCGGTATAGCGTCTCCTGGGTACAGAACAGAAATCCCGCCTGCCTGGCCAGCTTCGCAATAGGGCTCAAGTTGGGTAATCTGAGGAATACCTTCTCTCCACCTTCATCCCCGGCCAGCATGCACAACCTCTCCAGAAGTTCCGTGCCCTGCTTCTCTACATCAGGCGACAGGTTGAGGCAGTGAACTTCCCAGGCTTTTGGGCCGGAGCGTGCCCTAACCGATGCCAGTGCCCTCAGATGCAGCCCTTCTGCCAGAACGCTGCACCGCTCCCTCTCTCGATTGAGGACGAGTCCACTTGCAATGGAGGTCGGGCTGGAGATACCACCCGCGTTGCTTCCTACCTTGTCCCAAGTCTGGGCACAGTCCTGGCCCATACTGTGGCCGTCTATGAGGAACCTCAGCAGGTCTGTAGTACGAAGAGTACGGATCGTCATTTCAACTCCCTGAAACCATGCTCAGGAAATAGGCGTGAAACCTCTGGTCTTGAGTAAGCTCTGGGTGGAAGGCTGTGACCATCACGTTCCCTTGCCTGGCCGCTATCACCCCGTGCCCATTCAAGTTGGCGAGTGGCTCCACATCCGGCCCCATCTCCTCTATGGCGGGGGCGCGTATGAAGACGGCCGGGAAAGGTTTTTCGCCAAGGACGGGTACCGAGACATCGGCTTCGAAGCTGTCCACCTGTCGCCCAAAGGCGTTTCGCCGGACACGGATATCCATCAAGCCAAGTGGCTTCGGCCTATCTTCGGTTATCTCTCTGGCAAGGACTATCATGCCGGCGCATGTGCCCCACGTGGGCATCCCTTCTTTCACAAGTCTATTGATCTCCGCTGTCAGGTCGAAGGCGTCCATGAGCTGGACTATGGTTGTGCTCTCCCCTCCGGGAATTATGAGGGCCTGTATTTTCCGCAAATCGTCGGACAGGCGCACCTCCGTGGCCTCCACGCCAATTGTCTCAAGGAGTTTTATATGCTCTGCGAAGTCGCCTTGAAGGGCCAGAACCCCAATAACGGCCACGCTACCAGCCTCTTACGGCCAATATCTCCTCCGGTTTCAGGCTTCTCGCGGCCATGCCAGGCATGGGTGTTCCCAGGTTCTCGGAGGCCCTGGCTATGATATCAGGGTTGTTGTAGTGAGTTGTGGCCTCAACAATGGCCTTGGCTCTTGCCTCCGGGTTGCTTGACTTGTAGATGCCGGAACCAACGAAGACACCCTCCACTCCAAGCTGCATCATCAGGGCCGCGTCGGCGGGCGTTGCGATACCGCCTGCGGCGAAGTTGACCACGGGCAGCTTACCCGTGTCGTGGACAATCTGGACAAGGTCGAAGGGCGCTCCAAGGCTCTTGGCCTCGGCCATAAGCTCATCCTGAGTCATGGACTGAATCTTGCGTATTTCACCCGACACAGTCCTCATGTGCCGCACCGCCTCCACGATGTCCCCCGTCCCGGCCTCTCCCTTGGTGCGTATCATGGCCGCGCCTTCGCCGATGCGCCGGAGCGCCTCACCGAGGTCGCGGCAGCCGCAGACGAATGGGACCTTGAAATCGTGCTTCCAGATGTGGTTGGCCTCGTCGGCGGGGGTCAGCACCTCGGACTCGTCTATGTAGTCCGCACCCAGAGCCTGCAACACCTGGGCCTCTACGAAGTGACCTATACGGCACTTGGCCATTACCGGTATGGTAACCGCTTTCATTATGGCTGTGATGATAGATGGGTCGGACATGCGGGCGACTCCCCCATCGGCCCTGATGTCCGAGGGCACCCGTTCCAGTGCCATTACCGCGCAGGCTCCGGCGTCTTCTGCGATCTTGGCCTGCTCCGGATTGACCACGTCCATGATTACGCCGCCCTTGAGCATTTGGGCCAGACCAACCTTAACTGCCCACGTTCCCTGATCCATATGGCACTCCTTACGCGACGGTCTTTACGTTTACGAGCACATTATAGCAAGGCGAAGATTTCTTATCAATTGAGCATTATGCATAATGTTATGTCAAGTGCGGACAAGCTGGCAGTATATCCTCAATCTTCCACAAGGTGCTTGCCCATGCTAACCACGTCATCTACCGAATACCCTATTTTCTTGTAAAACTCACCAACATCGGCATTGGACCTTCTGATTTGGAGGTTAATCTTGGGGCAACCCAGCGTTCTCAATCGTGCCTCTGCCTCCTCCATGATGCGGCTACCAATGCCGGCTCCCTGGAAGCCTGGCTCCACCGCCAGATAGTTAATCCAGCCCCGATGGCCTTCATAACCAGCCATCATTGCAGCCACCAGTCGGGTATCAAGTACCCCGACTAGGAACATTTCTTGCTGGATTTCCAACTTGCGGTGGATATCTTTCACAGGGTCGTTCGAGGCTACCACCAACCCACAATCACGCCACAGTTTCACTACAGATTGCTGATCGGATTCCTGGTAAGGGCGAATCACCAATTCAGTCATCTTTTGACTCCGGCAGTTGAAAATACTCCGGTCCTCTCAGCGGTATGAGAAGAAAATACATCCTACGCCACC
>JAQBZZ010000054.1 GCA_027622595.1 Chloroflexota bacterium | reverse complement strand
AGCTCCTTCACCCCAATCTCTCGGGTCCCGAAGTGTCCAATAAGTGCTGACACCCTACAGATAGATACGTTTAGATAGGAGGTATCTATGCCAGTCCTCAAAGAGCAGTTGGACGCAGCCCTGAGTCCCAAAGTCGTGGCTGTCGTTGGGGCGAGGAAGGTGGATGACTACTCATGGCTCCGCAACATGAGCGATTTCAAGGGCAAGGTCTATTCCGTGCAGGTCGACCCAAATGACATCGCAGGGATAGAGGAGATGGGGATTCCCAACTACAAGAGCCTTGTTGAGATTCCAGAGCCGGTGGACTATGTGGTTGTGGCGGTCCCGCGCAGGGTGGTGCCAATCGTCCTGAAAGACATCATCGCCAAGGGAATCAAGACCGTCCACATGTTCACCTCCGGGTTTGCCGAGTCCGGCAGCGAAGAAGGCGTACAGGCACAATTGCAGGTTACCCAGATGGCCCAGGAAGCAGGCGTCCTAGTAATAGGCCCAAACTGCATGGGGGTGTTCAATCCGCATGTTGGAATGCGCTTCGGAGCTGGCCAGCAGGTTGACAACATAGGAAGCACAACCGTTATCTCCCAGAGCGGTGCGCATGCCTCGTCGATGACACAGGGGCTTCAGGCCAGCGGCATCGGCGTCAACGCGACTATCAGCTTTGGCAACGCCATCATGCTGGATAGCCCTGACCTGCTTCAGTACTTTGCCGAAGACCCGAAGAACAGCGTTATCTGCGCCTATATAGAGGGGCCGAAGGATGGACAACGGTTCTTTCAGGCGTTGAGAGAGGTCGCTCCGCGCAAGCCGGTGGTACTGTGGAAGGGCGGACAGACCGATGCAGGCCGGAGGAGTGCGGCCTCTCACACAGGCTCTCTCGCCGGTTCCATGGAGGTCTGGGACGCGGGGGCGCGGCAGGCGGGAGCCATTCGGGCCGACTCACTGGAGGAAGTGATCGACGTTACCAAGATGTTGACCTACCTGACTCCAACCACCGGCGATCGCGTCGGCATCATAGGGGGCAGCGGAGGGCAATCGGTCTCGATGAGCGACGACTTTTCCCGTGTCGGGCTGAACGTGCCGAGACTCACAGAGCCGACACTGGAGCGTATGGCCGGTTTCTTCCAGCTTGTGGGGGCCAGCTACTTCAATCCGATGGACATAGGCGGGATCAACCGAAGCAACCTGGAGACTATACTGGACCTCCTGACCAATGACCCAAACGTGGACGTGGTGGCTATGATGAGGGGAATCCAGCTGGGGAGAAGGACTCGGGAAGACTTGATGGCTGAGCTAAAGCTATACGGCGAGGCCGGGGACAAGTCCGGCAAACCCATGCTGGCTATGTTCTGGACACCTGTGCCATACCCGGATAATGCCTTTTTGGAGGAGATGGACAAGACCCTTCAGGGCCTTGGCATACCCACCTTCCCCTCGCCTGCGCGTGCGGCGCGTGCTCTGAAAAAGATGGTGGACTACTATAGATTTCGCGAGAGCCTGGAAGATACGTAGATAGTAAGCAAGTGTAGGGGGTTTGTCTCCGGTATGCATCCCAGGTATATATCTAGGATGGCGGCTTCCAGGCTCACTAATTGATTGCATTGGGTTGTACTGCTCTTTGGCCGAGACGCCACTTAGAGATGTCATTGCGAGGAGTCCTGATAAATCGGGACGACCCGTTCGCTTTGGCTCAGGGTAAACTCCGCAATCTGGAAGAGGGGTGACCCCACCACCAGATTCCTCGTCCTTCTTGGGAAGGACTCGGAATGACATCTGCTGGGATTTTCTGATTCACCACACACCTGGTGTGGTGAATACCGATTTGCCTAATCGTCCAAGCCAACCTAGAGCTTCAAGGGCAACTCTGTTAAGATAGCCTCTGTAATATCTAAGAGGGTATCCTGTAACATGAGAATACTGATAATCAACGGACCCAACCTGAACATGCTGGGCCAACGGGACCAGGGCGTGTATGGCTTGATGTCGCTGGCTGATATAGAGGAGTTGGTGCGTCACAGGGCACAAGAACTTGGAACGGACGTCGAGTTCTTCCAGTCCAATAGCGAAGGCTCCATAATCGATGCACTTCAGTCGCGGTCTCCCGCGGCAAACGGAATTATCATCAACGCGGGCGCGCTCACCCACTACGGCCTGTCGCTGAGAGATGCCTTGGTGGACACGGGGCTTCCCGTGGTCGAGGTACACATCTCCAATATATACGCCCGTGAAAGCTGGCGGCACCGCTCCGTGGTGGCCCCGGTGTCCGTGGGCCAGATCAGCGGACTGGGGTGGCGTGGATATCTGGCCGCTCTGGAATTCTTGACGGCCACTTTTAATGAAAAATAACGAAAAAACGAAAGGTAACAAAAGGGCGACCGAATGACAGCAAGGCTTGATAAGATAAGGGCGCGCTTGGAGCAGGCGGGGGTCGATGCGTTGATAGTATCCTCGGATGAGAACCGACGGTATCTCTCCGGGTTCAACGGCACAGCGGGGTTGCTTGTCATAACGCTCAAAGATGCGGTGTTGGCCACGGACTTCCGCTACGTGGAGCAGGCCGGCCAGCAGGCCCCAGATTTCCGGGTGCTGCGCACAATGGGAGCGGACTGGCTAACCGACCTTCTCAAAGAGTTGGGCGTCCAACGTCTGGGCTTTGAGAGCCAGCAAATGACGGTTGCCACCCACGAAAGACTGCTAAAGGCTCTGACAGAGAGCAGCGGCAGTCCGGCCATCTCAATGGTAGCCACCTCTGGACTGGTTGAAGACCTGCGTTCAGTAAAGGACGAGACGGAGATGGCACTGCTCACCCGCGCCATAGAGATCTCCGATAAGGCTTTCGAAGAGGTATCCAAGACCATCCAGGCGGGGCAGACCGAAAAGGAAATAGCCTGGAAGTTGGAAAAAGCCGTGCGTGAGCTTGGTGCAGAGGCTATTTCCTTCGATACCATTGTGGCTACCGGGCCAAACGCCGCACTGCCGCACCATCGCCCGGACGACTCGATTGTTCGTGAGGGGCAGACACTCATCATGGACATGGGCGCTCGCTACCAGGGGTATTGCAGCGACCTGAGCCGTACAATCTGCCTTGGTCAGCCCGACGACACCTTTCGCAAGGTGTACGACACCGTCCTTGGGGCACAGCTCACCGCCATCGCCACGGTGGAGCGTGGGATGACCGGAGGCGACGCCGACGGCCTTGCACGCACGGTTATAGAGGAAGCAGGTTACGGCAAGAACTTCGGCCATAGCCTCGGCCACGGCGTTGGCCTTGAGGTACACGAGCATCCGGGTGTTGGGCCAAACTCTCCGGGTGTGCTGGAAGACGGCATGCCCTTTACCATAGAACCTGGCATATATATCTCCGGATGGGGTGGTGTGCGGATCGAGGACGTGGTGGTGCTGGAGAACGGCAGGGCGCGGGTGATAAGCAAAGCACCCAAGCTGGATAGGATGGGAGTATAGCATGACCATAAGCTACAGCGATCTGAGAAGGGGCACAGTCATAGTGTTGGAGGAGGAACCGTGGCAGGTGGTGGACTGGAAGCATACCAAGATGCAGCAGCGTGCCCCGGTGCTAACCCTCAAACTACGTAATCTCCGGAATGGCCGCGCACTGGAGCGGAACGTGCCGGGGAACCAGAAGCTCACCCTTGCGGAAGTGGACAACAGGGAGGCTCAGTACCTCTACAGCGATGGCGACCACTATCACTTCATGGACATGGAGTCCTTCGAGCAGTACCCTCTTACTGAGGAGCAGGTGGGAGACGCTCTTAAATATCTCAAAGAACAGGACAAGCTGCAACTGGTACTCTACCGTGGAGAGCCGATTGCTCTTGAAATGCCGACCTTCGTTGAGCTTAAAGTGGCGGATACCCCCCCATCGCTGAAAGGGAATACGGCTCAGGGAAGCAACAAGCCTGCAACCCTGGAAACCGGTCTCATCGTCCACGTGCCATTCTTTGTTAACATCGGCGAAACGGTGCGAGTGGATACCCGCACCGGAGAGTATCTGGAAAGGGTAAGCTAACCCTAAGTGTTAAGAAGGGCGTCGACATTATTCATACCTGGTGCGCTTGACGGACCATGATTTACGAAAGGATGAGCTAGGTTGCCGGTCTACTCCGTTAGCCAGGTCACACGTTACCTAAGAGACATCCTGGAGGCCGACGCCCTGCTTGGAGACCTGTGGGTACGGGGCGAGGTCTCGAACCTCTCTCACTCAGTGGCGGGCCACTATTACTTCACTCTCAAAGACGCCACCAACCAGATACGCTGCGTTATGTTTCGTCCTGCTTACGGTGGTGAGAACCTGACCGATGGCGGCGCTTTTGCCGCACACGGCCGTGTCTCTCTCTACGAAGTCAGGGGAGACCTGCAGCTCTATGTTGACCTTGTGCAGCCGGAGGGTGTCGGAGAGCGCCATCTGGAGCTGGAGCGTCTCAAGGTCAAGCTGGAGGCCGAAGGCCTTTTTCAAGTATCACGAAAGAGACCATTGCCGGAATTTCCCAAACGTATTGGAGTGGCCACATCTCCCACCGGCTCCGTGTGGCACGACATTCAGAACGTCATCCAGCGAAGGTTTCCACTTGTTGAACTGGCCCTGGCCCCCACGCCGGTTCAGGGAGACAGCGCGGCCGCGGGCATCGTGGATGCCTTTGAGGCAATGAACCGTGAGGACGACCTGGACGTTGTGATCCTGGCCCGTGGCGGAGGCTCTCTGGAGGAGCTATGGCCCTTCAACGAAGAGGCTGTGGCAAGGGCCATATATTCGAGCCAGGCTCCTGTTGTCAGCGCGGTGGGCCATGAAACGGACTTCACAATTGCTGACATGGTTGCAGACTTTCGGGCACCCACCCCGTCTGCCGCAGCGGAGTTGGCCGTCCCCGACAGCGATGAGTTGCAGGAGCGCATCCTGTTCCATCGAAGAAACCTATTTCAGCAGATATCCGGCGAACTGGCCGCCCGGAGCCAGGACCTCGACCAGGCGGTGTGGCGGATAAAGCGCAACACCCCGGACGTGCCATCCTGGCGGCAGAGGGTGGATGATCTCTCTCATGCCTACGGACGCGCCCTGGAGTCCTATATGGCGGTCAAAGGCGAGCGCATAAAAGCTCTGGAGTCCCGCCTCGCTTCCCTCAGTCCGGATGGCGTGCTCGCCCGTGGGTACGCCGTGGTGCAGCGACGGGATAATTCAGCGCTGGTGACCTCAGTAAGCCAGGTTACTTCGGGGGATGACATTGAAATTAGGGTCAAAGATGGCAGCATCCCGGCGCGAACGCTGTCGAACAATCCATAGAGGTGTTTTTACTAATCCATGAGCAACGCCAAGAACAAGCCCGGGAATAACGACGAACTCTCCTTCGAGCAGGCATACAGCCGACTTGAAGAGACTGTAAATGCCCTTGAAGAGGGTGGGCTGTCTCTGGCCGAGGCCACGCGCCTCTTCGAAGATGGCATGCGTCTGGCCCGGTTATGCGGCGAACTTCTCAGCTCTGCGGAGATGAAGATAACGCGGTTGCAAACTGCCTTTGGGGAGCAGATGCGCCTTCTCACTGAGGAGAAGGAGGAGAGCGCTGAGGATTGACCTCCACATGCACACCCGCTTCTCTCCCGACTCGCTGATGAAGCCGGAGAAGATGGTGTCCAGATGCATCACAACCGGCCTTGACTGTATTGCTGTCACCGATCACAACACCATTGACGGGGCCTTGGAGGTGCAGCGCCTGGCGTCGTTCCGTGTCATAGTAGGGGAGGAGATAAAGAGCCAGGGAGGCGAGATTATCGGCCTATTTTTGAAAGAAGCCATTCCCCGGGGACTGCCATCCCTGGAGACCGTGCAGCGAATCAAGGAACAGGGAGGGCTGGTATCCATACCACACCCCTTCGACCACTTTCGCCGCTCTGTCATCGACAAACAGGCCCTTTACGAAATATTGCCCTACGTGGACATCATCGAGGCCTTCAACGCCCGTAATACTCTTCAGGTGGACAACCGCAAGGCCCTTGAACTGGCCCTTGAGCATAATATCCTGACGTCCGCGGTGAGCGATTCACATACGCCGATGGAGGTGGGACGCACCTACGTCGAGATACAGGACTTCGATGGCACACCGTCCGGTTTGCGGGAGGCCCTAGCCAAGGGCAACCTTGTCAGTCGCCCGATAACCCCGCTGATACACGTTCTTACCACACTCACCAAGGCCCGAAAACGCCTGACACGGCTTTTGAATATTTGAATAATATTTGAAAAAGGACTGAAAATGTTGACGATGGGCTGGTTTTCCACCGGTCGCGGCGAAGGTTCCCTTGGTCTTTTGCAAAAGGTGCAGGAGGCCATAGAGCGCGGACAGTTGTCTGCCAAAATTCAGTTCGTGTTCAGCAACCGTGAGCCGGGGGAGGCCGAGGGCAGCGACCACTTCTTCCAGCAGGTGAACGACTACGGCATTCCACTGGTCACGCTTTCGTCCCAGCACTTCCGCCGGGAGCGGGGCGGCGGCCCTTTCTCGCGCCACCGCCTTGACTTCGACCGCGAGGTTATGAAACGATTGGAAGGATACGAGCCAGACGTCTGTGTCTTTGCAGGTTACGGGCTTATAACGGATGTCGAGATGTGCAACCGCTACACGATGTTAAACCTGCATCCCGCGCTGCCTGGAGGGCCTGTTGGGACGTGGCAGCAGGTCATTTGGAAGCTCATCGAGGATAGGGCAAAAGAGTCTGGTGTCTACATTCATCTTGCCACGGAAGACCTGGATATGGGCCCCGTGCTGACCTACTGCTCGTTTCCACTCACAGGCGAAGCCTTCGACCCACTCTGGAGCGAGATAGAAGGCCGCTCGGTAGAAGACATGAAGGCCGCGGAGGGTGAGGAACTCCCCCTGTTTCAGTTAATTCGTAAAGAGGGAATCAAACGGGAGCGCCCCCTGCTGCTGGAGACGCTCAAAGCCTTAGCGAACGGCGACATACGGGTCGAGGGGCGACGGCCCCTGGATGCCAGTGGCAATCCCACGGGCGGCCCCTCCCTCAACGAGGCGATTGAGAGGGCGTTGGAAGAGGGCGGGTAGGGCGTGGTTGAGATAACCAATCTTCTGCAGGGGTGCTATTCTAGAATAAGCATCGTCGGAGGCATTTAATATGGAGATTCGCATAAGAGTCGTACTTGATAGTGGAACACAAATAGATCTGAGGTGGACCCCATCATTAGGACAGAACAGGGGCTTTGTTAAGATCGTGTCCCACTGGTCTCAGGGTATCCAGTGTTAGGGATTCTATCATACCTCCATTGGTAGCTTCCATCGGTCTTGAGGTAAAC
>JAQBZZ010000014.1 GCA_027622595.1 Chloroflexota bacterium | reverse complement strand
CCATGCGCCATCACTTATATCTGAAGCATAGGTCTGCTTGATTGGCGTGGGATTGGCCTCCGCACGTATGGTATACAGACAGTCGGTGCTGATATTGCCGTACGTGTCGATGTACTTCACGTCGAACTCCCAGCCAAGAAGCTTCTTGAACTGGTCCAACCCCCAGAGGCTGACCTCACGACGGCTCAGCAACTGAATGATGTACTGATCGGTCTTCGGCCTGATCCCAGGTCCAAACGCCTCGTCCAACAGCCGGTTGGCCTCAGCTATGTCTGCATCCTTCGTCGCAGGGTTCCAGCCGGGTAGCTGCATGAACTCCTCGGTAGGCTTCCCCCATCCACTGTCGACGTGCAGCATGTACACAGGACTCGACATCTTGATGTCTCCTACTGTGCTGAACTCATCCCAGTCACCCCTGTCCAGGAACAACTGGATCGCCCAACGTACCTCCCACTTGTCGAACGGAGGACGCAGGGGGTTCAGTCTGAATCCAGAAATGTGGTTGTACCGCACTATCTGCTGCTCAATGATGTCCCCATAGTCCGTCTGAATCTGAGACACCTGAGCCTTGGTCACTCCACTGCTGCCATGTCCAGCCTGGTGTACCTTGCCAGTCACCAATGCTGCAAACTTCGTGTTGTAGTCCTGGATCGCAAAGTGGTCAAACCCGTCTGCAAAGGGCGCACCCTCTATGAAGTAGTTCGGGTTCTTCCTAACCTTCATCACGGTCTGTGAGTCGGCGGACAAGGGTATCTGTGGCCCCGTCCCCATGTTGATCAGATACCCCTCCTCATTACCCGTGGACTGTATCCCGGGATACTCAGCATCCATCCACTCCCTGTACTCCTTGTCCCATATGGGCATTCCTCCGCCCATCCATCCCAGGGTGGCATTTCGGAAGTGGGTGAAGTTCAAGACCGCAGTCTTGCCCTGTGCACCGTCCGGACAGGTCACCTCATCAAGGTGCTGCATCAACGTAATCATGTTCCTTGCGCTTGATGCGTATGTCGCCGGTGGCGGGCTGGCAAACCACTCCATGCTGGACTTTATGTCCTCACATACCAACTCCGTGCCATACCCGGGAGCTCCCTTGTCCTTGCCCCAGCCGTCAGACTGGAACTGGACGTTGTCTCGCAGCACGAAGGTGTACGTGAGTCCGTCCGCTGATACCTCATAGGTCTCACACAGGTCGCATATCGGCGCATCCTGAATGCTGCCCCACGGGTCCATCATCAGCAGACTGTTGTGCGACGCAAACTGCCATCGGCTGAATGCAGAGTAGCCCACAGTCAACTGGAACCTCGTGGCCGTGCGGGGGTCGGCAGTCTTGATTATCCCACCGTACTGGGGCTCTCCCCACTCTGCCTTGTAGCCACGGTGACTCTTCAGGTAGTTCACCCAGTCATCCCTGTAATCCACATCAATGTCAGGCACGGCCGTCGCAGTCGCCTCCATATTGGCCGGCGATGTCGCCGTCGGCTGCCCGTCAGAGGTAGCCGTGGGTGCAGGTGACGTGGCCGTCGGCCGACTGGTCGGGGGAGTCGTCGGCGTTGCCGCATCACCTCCACAGGCAAGGGCCACCACCGCTATGACGGCAGCCAGAATCGTTATTATGGGCTTTAACTGATACGCATACCGCAATTTCAAAAGCCACCTCCCATAAAGATGCGCAAATGCTACCAGCCATTGTTGCGAATGTCTACAGCAAAGGGGTTTCATGACAAACATGACACGCATGCCGTTTATTTTCAGGTTGGACAACACTTCCTCCCAAGATGAATTTGATACCATTTACCAATGCCCCGGCCTTGCCCGCACTCAAGGGGTATGCTAGGATGTGAAAATCTTGGAGCAGGTTCACTAGCTCACGCGGCGCATTCGTCTAGTGGCCCAGGACGCCGCCCTCTCAAGGCGGAGATCACGGGTTCGATCCCCGTATGCGCCACCAATCGTAACTTTTCCACACCAGAGGGAAACTGTGCCAACAAAGCTTCCTGGTAAGATCGCCATTACCTGAATGTAATTAAAAAGGCCAGCAGTCCAACTGGCCCCTGTTCTGTGTATCACTAAATAGGCTAACCAGGGTCGCTTAAATTGGCACCCTGAGGCTATTCAGGCAGATAACCCCTAAACGTATCTACCCATTTGCGTCCCGCCAAGAACGTGCAGGTGAGCATGAGGTTGACTCTGCATGGCCTGATGCCCAAAGTTGGAGAGCAGGCGGAACCCTTGCGGGCAGTGCTCTTTTCCAACTTGAACGGCCACGTCGGCGACTCTGGTGATGATGGGGCTCTGCCACATCTCTTCCTGAGACATGTGCTTCTTTGGCATCACAAGGAGCATTACCGGGACCCATTGCAGACGGTTGTATATGACTATAACGTCGTCGTCCTGGTAGACCACCCGGGTAGGGGATTCATTCGCCACTATACGGCAGAACTCACACACGCCACCCGTGTCCATTTGATGGATTTGACGAAATTGCTGATGTTCCTGTGAAGTGCTCATTTTTATATATTTTGTATTTTTGTATGGGAATGTAAGGTTTCAGGAATTGGCCCGCCTGTCCCTGCCCTGGTGCCGATAGTCCGGCGCATCAATGGGTATTACCGAGACAAGGGAACTATCCTGCAGGCGGGAGATAATGGGGTCTGTCCTCTTCTCTTCACCCACATCCACCGCGGTAATGAGGGTGGGAAGGCGAGCGTCGTAGCGGTGGACCAGCAACTGGTTCAGCTTCTCCCTGGCCCAGGCGGTAACGTGCTGCATATCGAAGTCGAAGTCCCGCAGGACGAGCAGGTCGGCGTTACGCACCTGCTCGAAGAGCCTGTAGTAGCTCACTGTGCTAGCAGGGCTGAAGGCGTCCCGCAGTCTGTCCAGCAGATCGGCCACCAGGAAGTAACGCACATCCTGGCCCAGCTTTAGGCGCTCATTGGCAATGGCCACCGAAAGGTGGGTCTTCCCGCAGCCCGTGGGGCCCAGGAACACCAACCACCCCTCCGGGTCTCTGGCAAAGTTGACAGCATATTGGAGGGCTATCTCAAGGCTCTGCTTTTGCGGATAGTTGGCCCTGTTGCCCTGCACATCAAAGCTCTCGAAGGTCATGCGGCGGCGGAGTTCCTGTCCCACCATGCCCCATTCGCTCAGAGGCCCTGAAGCGCCGGTGATGCCAAGCGCGCATGTGGTGACCAGTTCGGTGTCGCCAAGGCGGGTCTGCCAGCGGGAGTCCAGTTCATCCACGGCAAGGCTCAGCGTGATCACAGTCGGCATCTGTGCGGTGTAGCGGTGGTTCAAGATTTGATACAGCTTTTCCTGCGCCCACGGAGTGCTGCTGTGGCCTCCAAGGTCGTCAAGGACAAGAAATGGAGTATTGCGCACCTGTTCAAAGAACTGGTCGTAGGATATTTCGCTGGAAGGGGTGAAGGTGGAGCGCAGATGGTCCAGCAGGTCGGGGACGAATACGAAGAAAACGGGCTGACCTCGCTCCACGACCCTGTTGGCAATGGCTGCCGCCAGATGCGTCTTGCCGGAGCCGCTTGGCCCGCTGAAAACAAGCCAGCCGCGGGGGTCTTCGGCAAAGGCCGCGGCCCGCTCATAGGACTTACGAAATGCGTCCTGGTCATCCGGGTCCGTACTGCGTCCCTCAGGTCTGGTGGCCTGGAAGTTCAAGCGTGTGAGCGGGCCCATGTTGCTGTATCTCTTCAAGCGGGCCTGACGAGATGGGTCGTCTTCCCGTTGCTGACACTCACAGGACATGACCTTGCCAAAGTAGGGATGGTTAATGGGTACTTCAACCCTGACCCAACCGAAGTCGCCGCAGACCAAACAAGCGGGAGTGACCTGCTCCTCTTCTTCGCTACCTTGACTGTCGAGGTAGGCCATGCCGCCTGATCCACTCTCTGGCGTCAACCTTTTTAGAATGTCTCCCAGGCTCTCCATGTTCTCTTCCTTCCGTCCTCCACCCCTTCAGGATGGCTTCAATGTAACGCCAACTGCGTTTGTTATGCACCATCGCCTCTTTGAAGGCCTCTTCTACCCATTCTTGAGGATAGTCTTTCTCCGCCTCTTTCAGTTCTTCGGCCATGATATGTCCAATGATACCAATGTTCTCTTCATACAGTGAAAATATATTTGGCCTGGCTGGCTGATCGGCTTGCGGCTTTGCCGTGGTTGGAGGAGCAATATCCACACTGTTGGCCTGCAGGTGCAGGGCGGCCCTGCGCCCCTCCTGGCTATTGGGCATGTAGACGTCGACTACACCCTGCTCACCCATCATCCGCATATGGATGAGCGAACCAAGTCGTTCAATTTTTCCCAGGATTTTATCAAAAGGAGTACCACTTGTAGATAGAATTCTGGAAAAAGTCCTATCCGCCATCAACTCGTCCTGTGTCAGGAACCTGGGAAACCCCTTCTTCTGAGAGTGGAGCCAGAGCACCCGCAAGAGGCACTTGAGCACGGCCAGGTCGTCAATCTCCTCCAAGAGGGGCCCGAAGAGCAGATTTGGTATTGGAGTGAACCTGGAGTTGTCTGGGAATCCTTCGGTGGAGCTCATCACATCTCCCGTGAGGTTGGGAGGTCCTCAAAGCGGGCCATAGCGCCGTTGAACCGCAGGTTGATGTTATCGAGGGGGCCATGCCTGTGTTTGGCGACAATGAGTTCGGCCACACCCTCGGGATAGTCACGGTCGGAAAACTGCCGCTCCCACTCCTCTCTGGTGAAACGCTGGTCCTCTCTGTGAATGAACATCACAACGTCGGCATCCTGCTCAATGCTTCCGCTCTCTCTCAGGTCTGAGAGTTGGGGCCTGTGAGAAGTGCGCTGTTCCACCGCCCTGCTAAGCTGTGATAGCGCCAGCACGGGCACGTTCAGGTCTCTGGCAATACCCTTCAGGGCACGCGTGATCTCCCCGACCTCCTGGACCCTGTTCTCCCGCCTTCCAGTCCCCTGGATGAGCTGAAGATAGTCCACGACGACCAGGTCCAGCTTTCTCTCCATGTGAAGACGGCGGGACTTGCTGCGTATCTCGACGATTCCCTGAAGGGGCGTATCGTCAATGAAAATGGGCAGTTCTGAAAGAGTACCGGCCGCGTTCACGATGCGTCGCTCGGCCACGTCGCCATAGAGCCGTTGGCGCACGGTACGGAGGTCTACGTTGGCCTCGCTCGACAGAAAGCGGTGGCCTATCTGCTCCCTGCTCATCTCCAGGCTGAAAACAGCCACCCCGTTCCCCTGCCCTGCTGCGTGACGGGCTATGTTCAACGCCAGCGTGCTCTTGCCAACGCTTGGGCCGGAGGCCAACACTATCATGTCGGAGCGCTGAAAACCTCCCAGAAGCTGGTCAAGGTCGACAAAAGACGTATATACGGGGGTCTCCCCCAGGTCATGAGGGTCATCGAGGCGGGCGCTCTCCTCCAGGTACTGGTCAAGCACGTCACGAATGGCGACGAAGTCCCTTGTCTCCTGGCCGCTGCGGATGTGAAACAGCAGGTCCTCAGCCTGGGAAAGCGCCCTGTCCACGTCCGCTCCGCCATCGTATCCCAGCGAGGCAATCTCACCCGCGGCCCCAATCAGACGGCGCAGGGTGTGTGTCCTGCTGACGATTCGGGCGTAGTGCTCCACGTGGGCGGAGGTTGGTACGGAACTCACCAGGTGCCCCAAATAGGACGGGCCTCCCACCTGGTCAAGCCGCTCCAGGATAGCCAGGCGATGGCCTACCGTGATGGAGTTGATGGCCTCGTTGTTTTCCCACAGGGAGAGGCAGGCCTCATAGCACCACCTGGCCCTTTCCCCATAGAAGTCCTCCGGCTGCAAGAGGGTCGATACCGAGAGGATCGCGTCGCCATCTATGAGGAGAGACCCGATAACCGACTCTTCGGCCCTTTCGTCGTAAGGGGGAAGTTTTTCTACATACATCTATTATTGTTCTTCGAGAGGCTCTACGACAAGGTTGACTGAAGCGGTAAGCTCCGGGTGCAACCTCACCTTTACCTTGAAGCTGCCCAAATCGTGGATGGTTTCATCCAGTACCACATCCCGTCGGTCGAACTCCACCTCCATCAATGTGGATAGTTCCTGGGCCACCATGGCATTGGTGACGGCTCCATAGAGCCTGCCGTTTGGTCCGGAGCGCACCTTCAAGACCACACCTGTGCTCTCCAGCCGTTCCGCCAGGGCCTGCGCTCCACCGATTAACTTCGACTGACGCTCAAGGCCGGCCTTTTTAATGGACTCCAAGCGCGCCATTTCCTGGGTGGTAGCCGCAACGGCCAGCTTCTTGGGAAGCAGGTAGTTCTTGGCATACCCGGTCTTGACCTCTTTAACATCCCCAGCACGGGCCACGTGTGCAATGTCGTCCAAAAAAATTACTCGCATAAAAACACCTCTATCAGAGTATTTGTTCTATTATAGTGGGCAGAGAACCCTTTGGAAAGGGTCTTGGCTTACTATTGCCACCCCCACCACTCACACAAATCACACAAAGGATATCATAAGTTCAAGGTCAGCGGGTCAAGTGGAAATGGCCTAATTTTGGATGGGTTTGGTGCTGCAAAACCCCCCGGTATATTCGCCGTTTCCAGTGGGTGTAGCAGCTGCTTATTGTGGACAGAAAGCGCTGATCAAGAAAGGCTATCCCCTCGCCGCCTGTGCAACTCCACGCCTGCGCCTTCCATCACCGCCCCCTTAATAGGCACGTGGGGCTTTGTAACACAGACCGTGACGCCATCCAGAGGAAAGCTGCGAAGCAGCTTTTGGGCCAGCCCCTCGGCAACACTCTCAAGGAGGTTCTGGCTCGGCCCCTCCACCATCTCCTTCACCACACTGTACACCTGAGAGTAGTTCACAGTATCCCTCAGGTCGTCGGACTCTCCCGCTGTCTTCAGGTCAACCTCCAACTCCAGGTCAACGACGAAGGGCTGCCCAAGCTCCTTCTCCTGTGTAGTCGCTCCGTGGTAGCCGTAGAAGACCATTCCCTTGAGGAGTATGCGATCGCTCACTTCTCAAGCGCTCCTGGTGCCACCTGTATCGGCAATATCACTGTGTGCCAACCCTGGTCTCAAGAACTGGCATCGGTGATGGCTTCCTCGATGGCCAGTAGGCTCATAGCCCGTTTGACGACAGGGATGTCTATCATCTTCCCATCCAGAGAGGTGGCTCCCCTGCCCTGCGCCTCCGCTTCTTTGAAGGCCACCACCACGCGCCTGGCGTACTCGACATCTTCCGGCAGAGGGCTGAACATCTCATTGATGGGCTGCACCTGGGATGGATGAATGGCGAACTTACCCTTGTATCCAAGGCTCCTGGCGACCTGAATGTCGCGCCGGAGGCCATCCTCATCCCTGAAGTTGGCATAGACGATGTCAAGAGGGACGACATTGGCGGCCCTGGCCGCTATGGCCACCATTGCCCTTGGCAGAAACACCTCCGAGCTTTCATCGGTGCGTTGAGTCCCCATGTCAACGGTGAAGTCCTCGGCACCAAAGGCCGCCGCCATGATCCTTGGCGAGGCCGAGCATATGGGATAGGCATTGATGATCGCCAGGGCTGACTCCAGGTACAGAATCAGCCGGGTCCTACCACGCTCCAGCCCCTTCTTAATCTCCATAGCCGTAAGAATCTTATCTATCTCATGCACGTCCCAGGGCGTATCCACCTTGCCGACGTTGATGCCGTAGGTGTGGGGCGTCACGGCCGCCCTCATGTCCTCCTCAAGGAGTCCGGTGCTCAGGGCATTTATCCGTACCACCGACCGCTTCCCGGCCCTGTCCAGAATGGGTAGCATATCCGCAATCGCATCTCTGGCCGCGGCCTTCTCCGCCAAGGGGACAGAGTCCTCCATGTCCGGCACCAGGAAATCGGCTGGAAATGATGCCGCCTTTTCCAACATGTCTCTACGGTTGCCGGGAACAAAAATAAGGCTTCTCAGGAGATCCACAGTCACCTCTTAGCTACTCGTCAGAAAATTGGGGTCCGGCACACTGTCGTGTGGCTTGGTAAGTATATCACCTTTGGGACGTGCAATTTCACTGGCTGTGCAGGAAAACTAAAGCAGCCCGCCCCTATGAAACACAGGTGCGGGCTGCTCTAACAATCTCACTCCTTGACCTATATCCTGGTCAGTTTTCCTCCTCATCGGAACTCGTCCCTGCTCCCCCGATCTGGCTCAGGGAAGAGCGCACTGCCGCAGAGGCTTGAGAAGCGCCGCGGTCGTCGTCCCAGCTGGGCGTGGACTCCAGAGAGTTTCTAAAATCCTTACTTTCGCCACACAGGCGACACTTTCCACCACTCACCGGCCCTGAGGGAACATCAATGATCCAGTAATGGACGCATGCTATCGTCTGCTGTTCCTCAACGTCCAGCGGTGATTGCAAGCTCGTGTTACTCAACGTCCAGCGGTGATTGCAAGCTCGTGTTACTCATAGTTATCAACTACTCTCCACCCGAATGTGAATTCGAGGCGCCAGTATAGGCACACCATCTAAGGGTTGTCAAGGGTTTTATTGCTTTTACTGCCATATTGCATGTTAACCTCTCCAATTGACACCTACCACGATTCAAGCTTATCTAATATACGAACACATTTATACTTTGGATGCATTTAAAGGACTGAGGATGTCATGGTAGGAACCCGGCTTCAAATCCTGAAGACCCTTCAGAGGAATGGGCGGGACACTGTGGAAAGTCTGGCCCGCTCTCTGAAATTGGCCCCAGCCACCATTCGCCGCCACATGGACATACTCCAAAGGGATCATCTCATCTCTTTTGAGGAGGTTAAAAGGCCAACCGGTCGCCCGGAGTACTCATTTTTCCTGACCGAAGCCGGCCATGAGGAGTTGCCAAAAAACTACGGAAGGCTTTTGGACTCGCTCTTCAAGGAGATAGGTTCACTGGAGAAGCAGGACGTCGAAGGACAGGACGGCAGTGGGCTTACGGATATCCTCCTTTCACGCATTGCCAAGAAAATTGCCGCCAGGGCAGTATTGTCACCCAGCTACGACCTGACCCAGCGGGCCGCCACTCTAGCCACACTTCTGGAAGAGGAGCAGTTCACCCCCAGGGTTGAACAAAAGGACGGCAGTATACGGATTGAGCTTTTCAACTGCCCCTTCCGCAGCGTAGCCCTGGAGCACGACTCCATTTGTGCCTTCGATTCTCACCTCATTAGGCAGGTCCTTGGCACTTCGGTCTCTCTGGAGAAGTGCGTTTCCTGGGGTGACACCGCTTGCTCCTACGTGACCCCCACCGAAGAGAAGCAGTCAAAGACTTCTTCATAAGTCTGCCCGTCATGCCAACGGGCATGGCCGTTGCCGCTCACTCGCCTCAACCCGGCACCTTAACTCTCTACTCATGGATATAGCTCTTGCCTGGAGTTTTGTCCTCGACATCGGCACAGAGTGATTTCGGTGAACCTTTCCTCGCAACATGACATCTGATGATAAGGCGTACCATACGGGCACCCCTTATCACAAGCCGCATAAAGAGGGAGAAAACACCTTGCCGAAGAGAAGGAGCAGGCGTCAGAGTTACTCACGAGAAACCGGGGCTGAAGCGGCCGCTGCACTGCCCTATACCCCCAAGGCCGGACGGCACAGGGCAGTCCGACGTTCGTGGCTCTCCAGCATGAGCCCCTCCATCAAGACCTACGGGATAATAGGCATAGTCCTGGTGGGCGTGGCAACTCTCATGTTCACCTCCATCCGTCAGTCGTTTGGGAGCGACTTCGAATTCACGATGTATCAGGGTGATATCGGGCTCCCCAGCGAGAGTGCTCAATCCAGGACCTGTTTCCCTCCGACAAGCCGGTGGTGCTCAACTTCTGGGCAGGACTGTGCCCTCCATGCCGCGCGGAGATGCCCGGTTTTCAGCGGGTGTACGACGAATACCAGGACAGCATCACCCTACTGGGGCTGGACGTCGGCCCCTTCATGGGCCTTGGCTCCCGCGGCGACGCCCGAAGACTCCTCAACGAACTCAACATCACCTACCCCACCGGATACGCCCACAACCGGGACCCGGTCGGCCAGTTCGGCGTCTCCGCTATGCCGACCACTATCTTCCTGACCCCGGACGGCAAGGTCTTCCGCACATCAATAGGTTTCATTGACGAAGGCCAGCTTGAGAGAAACATCCAGAATCTGCTTCTAGTATCAGCGACGCCGTGACGGTCGGATACAGCGCGACCAGCGATCAGGTCCAAAGAGGTCCATAGATGAAGCGACTCACAACAAACGAAGAAGACCCCGTCGAGGCTCATGCGACGGCACGGCGCGGCTGGGCGGTATCGCTAGGGTTGGCGGCGGTTATCGTGAGCATTGGAATAGGACTGAGCGCCGTCATCAATCCGCTGCTGGGGCGCTACGTGCACTGGGACTGGGTGGCCGGTCTGGCCTCTGCCCTCTTTGTCGCCCTGACCATTGCGCTGCGCCGACGCTGGCTGTGACCAGGCCACAGCCATGCTCATTATGGGCTGGCTACGGGTAGATACCCCTAAGCTCTATGGCCTTGACCACCCTGCTTATCCCAAGGAGCAGGGCCGCTTTTCTCATGGTGATTCTTTTCTCCTGAGCCATCGCTACCACCTGCTCAAACGCTCTGGACATGACCTTCTCCAGCCTCTGCTCCACCTCCTGCCGCTCCCAGAAGTCGTGCTGCAGGCCCTGAACCCACTCGAAATATGAGGCCACAACACCGCCCGCGTTTGCCAGGATGTCGGGCACAACCTGCACTCCCATGTCCTCCAGGATGGCGTCCGCGCCGGGAGTTATCGGCCCATTTGCCCCTTCGACGATGGTGACTGCCCTGACGGCGGCGGCGTTTTTCGGCGTTATCTGGCCTTCCAGGGCGGCCAGAACAAGGATGTCGCATGGCATCGCCAGAAGCTCATCGTTGGTGATGCCATCGACACCGGGGCACTCCACAAGTGGCATTCCCTTGGCCTTCCAAGCCCTCAGCTTTTCAATGTCCAGTGCGGGGGCTGCACCCGGGTCCAAGTAGCACCCTCCGCTGCTATCGGTCACCGCGATAATACGGCATCCCTGGGCTTCGAGCAGACGGGCCGCATTGTATCCGACGTTGCCAAGTCCCTGTACCGCCACCGTAGCCCCATCCAGGCTTTTTCCCTTGCGGGCCAGTTCTTTTGCAGCCACGATCATGCACCCCCTGCCCGTGGCATCCAGCCGCCCAAGGCTGCCGCCGATCTCCACCGGCTTGCCCGTGACAACTCCAGGGACGGAGTACCCCAGGTGCATGCTGTAGGTGTCCATGATCCACGCCATCACCTGAGGGTTGGTGTTCACGTCCGGGGCCGGTATATCCCTTTCCGGGCCAATGAGCACGGAAATGTCCGAAGCATAGCGACGTGTGAGACGCTCCAACTCATTTTGGGACATCGGCTTGGGATCAAAGCTCACACCACCCTTTGCACCCCCGTACGGAATGTTGGAGACGGCGCATTTCCAGGTCATCCACATGGCCAGCGCCCTCACCTCGTCCAGGGACACCCGCGGGTGATACCGTATGCCTCCCTTGGCCGGCCCTCGCGCCAGGTTGTGCTGCACCCTGTAGCCGGTGAACATGCGGATATCTCCGCTGTCCATGCGCACTGGAAAGTTCACGGTCAGCTCCCGTTGGGGGCGTCTGAGGTACTCTGCGACGCCCTGGTTCAGACCCAGCACCTCCGCAGCCTCATCGAACTGTTGAAGAGCCATATCATAGGCGGACTCTTCCTGCCCGGGCATATTCAGGGATGTATCCTGTTGCCCTGCCAGTCCCTTGTCAGTAGTCATTTCTAGCTCCTCCATCTCACTTAATGGGCCTACCTGATAGGTTTACACTCTGCGACCGCTCTTTCCCCTGGTTAGATGCCTCAGATGCCATATGGGTCAGCCTCCGGCACTCGCCGTAGAAAACAAAGAACCCCGTTAAATACGAGGTTCTTTGCTTTACTCTGCAACAGTCATTGAGAGAGCATCAGGTCTGTTTCTTCTCAAAGTCTTCCAGGTCAAGGCCCCCGATGAACTCCTTGAAGGCGGAGAGGCGCTTCAACTCGTCCTCGCTCATCTTGACCACGGCCTTCTCCTCAGGCTCGCCTCCTATTATGGGTTTGCCCGTCTCCAGGTCCAGGGCGACGCCCGCCTTCTCCATAACTGCGTCTTCGACATAGATTGGGACTTTGACCCGCACCGCCAGCGCAATCGCATCGCTGGGACGGGAGTCCACCTCAAAGCTACTGCCGTTGAGTTGGATGGTTATCTTCGCATAGAATGTATCGTTTTGGAGGTCAGATACCAGTACATGGGTCACTGTGCCCCCAAGAGTGGTGATAACCAGGTTCAACAGGTCGTGTGTGAGGGGGCGTGGCACAGACACGTCCTGTAGCTTGACGGCGATGGAGTCAGCCTCCCCGGGCCCTATCCATATAGGAAGGTACATATCCGCGGCCTTCCCCTTCAAGATGACCACACGCTGGTAGTTCATCAGACTTACCCGGATGCTGTCGATCACCACTTCCTGCATCTAAGAGAATCTCCTTCCAGTTGCCCCTCCGTTCAATTCTACGGCCATGCCAGCTAGACTGTCAACGACCATCGGGACATGGAGCGACCCCCTTTGCCTTGACTTTAGCAAGCCAGAAATCCAATAATGACCAAGTCCTTAACCAACCTGGTGCGGTCTGGAGTAAACGTTTGCGCCCAACCACCGTGTTTCTAGCACTGCTGCTTTTATTGGCGGCCTGTGCACAGTCTCAGCCCACCGCAATCTCCACTGCCACCACGCCGCCAACACCTACGGCCACTGTGACATCAACCACTGCACTCACACCGACCACGCAAGCTGGAGCGACGCCCGCACCCACCTCGACTCAGCCAATACCCTCAGCGTTATCCCCCATCTTCGAACAGATACTGACGCGGGTCTCCGAGATCAGGGGACTGGACCCGTTGGAAGAAATTATGCCCATGTTCATGACCAGGGAGGAGCTTGCAAACGCCCTGAGAGAAGACCTTGACGAGAGCCGGGAGGACATCGAGAACGGCCAGAACCTATTGAGGATCATGGGGCTGATCCCACAGAGTGCAGACCTGTATGAGCTTCTGCTGTCTCTGTACGGCGAGCAGGTGGTTGGGTTCTACGACACGGAAACGGAGGAACTCTACGTTATCAAGGGCATGGCGGAACTGACGCCACTGGACGAGATTACCCTTGCCCACGAATACGTCCACGCCCTTCAGCAGCAGCACTTCGACATCCACACCATGACGGAAGCTGCGGAGGACGACTCCGAAGCGGGGTCGGCACTGAGCGCGTTGATAGAGGGCGATGCCACCGTAGTACAGGTCGAGTACATGCGCACCCATCTCACATCGGAGCAACAACAAGAAATATTCAGTGCCGGTGGAGATAGCCCCATCTTCAATGCATCGCCCTACGTGCTCCAGGAGAGCCTCCTCTTTCCATACAGCCAGGGTTCTGTCCTAGTCAATACTCTCCTGCTTTTCCAGGCATGGGAGGGAGTAAACGACGCCTACCGTAATCCCCCACTATCCACGGAGCAGGTGCTGCACTCCGCTAAGTACCTAGCTGGGGAGAGGCCCGTAGCGGTGTCGCTCCCGGACGTGGCAGCAACTCTGGGCCAGGGATGGGAGATGGTGTGCGAGGACGTGATGGGAGAGTTCCTCATAAAGACATACCTCTCAACCCGTACGAGTACCAACCAGGCCGCCAGGGCCGCCGCGGGCTGGGGAGGCGACCGTTTTAATCTGATGGCCGGCCCCCGGGGAGAGCAGGCGCTTGTGGCCCTGCTGGAGTGGGACAGCGAAAGGGACGCACGGGAGTTCTTTGATGCCCTGAACTCTTCAAATAGTGTCCCTGACGAAGGGTTCCTTGGACTCAATGGAGACCGTGTGCTGTGGGTATTTTCGCCCTCCAATGCCATCACTTACGAGATAGTGTCCCTGTTTCCGGGGTTTTGAGTGAGATTACGTCTAACGTCCCTTCACATGCCTGTGACATGAGAATGCCAGCTTAGAAAATTCACGAGACTCACAAAGAATTATGGACAGTCCTCTGTGCGTACTGATATACTTTGCAGCACTTCCACTCGCATTTGCAAAGTTGGTCGCAAGACTGCCGCTTCTAACAACGGCAGACCTTCCTCATAAGATTGGGATAGCCTAACAGATATGGCACAGCCAAACATCCACAAAGCCAAGGTAGCCGTCATCTACACACGCCCTGAGACGGTGTTTGAGGACATTGGCAGAGCCATGCGGCTGGCTGACTACCAGACCCATCTTCCGCCAGACATCTCCACTCTCCTGAAGATAAACATCTCCTGGCAGTACTACTACCCCGCCTGTTCCACCTCTCCCTGGCAGCTTGAGGGCGTCATCAAGACACTGCACGAGGACGGCTACAACGACCTCATCGCCGCCCACAACGGCACCGTCGTCGTCGACTCCTTCGAGGGCGAGGTGAGGAACAAGCAGAAACCGGTGCAGGACAAGTACAAACTCCCCAACATCCATCTGGACGTGCCACCCAACAAGTGGATTCCATTCCAGCCCAAGGGTGAGATGCTGGTGCTGGACAAGATTTTTCCTGAAGGCCTCACCATCCCCGAGATATTCCCCGGCAAGAACGTAGTCCACCTACCCACGATGAAGACCCACGTCTTCACCACCATGACCGGGGCCATGAAAAACGCCTTCGGCGGCCTGCTGAACCGCAAGCGCCACTGGACCCACTCGGTGATTCACGAGACTCTGGTCGACCTGCTCACCATCCAGAAGGAGATTCATCCGGGCATCTTCGCCGTGATGGACGGGACGTTTGCGGGCGACGGCCCCGGGCCGCGGGCGATGCGGTGGCACGAGAAGAACGTCTTCCTGGCCAGCACCGACCAGGTGGCCATCGACGCCGTTGCCGCCAAGCTCATGGGATTCGACCCCATGTCCATCAAGTTCATACGGCTGGCACACGAAAAGGGCCTTGGCTGCGGAGACCCCTCCCAGATAGAGATTGTGGGAGAGGACATAACGGGGGTCAACTGGCACTTTGAGGGCACCAAGAACACCTTTGCCAGCCGGGGCCAGAAGCTCATCTACTGGGGGCCACTCAAGCCCCTGGAAAATATACTGCTGAGGAGTCCCATCGCTCCCTGGTCTTTTGTGGCCTCCAACCTGTACCACAACGCCTACTGGCTCCGTTTCATCGGCAACCGCAGGGTAAAAGAAGCCATGAAGACAGGATGGGGCCAGCTCTTCCAGCAGTATTAAGCAGGCAGGGCGCTGCCCTGCACCCACACTCTTCAGAGGCATCAATAGGCAGGGTGAGCTCCTTCGACAGGCTCAGGACAGGCCTGCACTCTCTCTCTTCGGAGCGCACGTGGAGACGATTACCGAGGAGGCGAACCAATGGCAGACTCACATGAAGATAACTACGGGCGCAGGCTGTCAAGGCGGATAGCTAGACACCTCCGGGGGACTATGGTCGGTGGACTGCTCTTGCTTGTCCCGGTAATCATCACCTATGTGGTGCTGAAATGGCTCTTCGATGCCATAGACGGCCTTCTCCAGCCGGCCATCCAGGAAGCCTTCAACAGAGATGTGCCGGGCCTTGGCCTGCTCGTCCTGATAGTCCTGTTATACGTTGCTGGCCTGGTAGGAGGCAATTTCTTGGGTCGCCGTATCATCGACCTGGGAAGGGCCATGCTGCTGCGAATCCCCATCATCGGCATGGTCTACTCCTCCGCCAAGCAGCTAATCGATGCGCTGTCCGGAGCCGAGTCCTCCAGCTTCAGGCAGGTGGTGATGATTGAGTACCCGCGGAAGGACGCATGGACTATCGGCTTCCTGACAGGCAGCACCACCGATAAAGATGGCAACCCCCTATCCATTATCTATATCCCCACAGCACCGACACCCAACTCGGGATGGGTTGCCCTAATCCCAGATGGAGACGTTTTCTATACCGACCTCACCGTATCGACTGCGATGCGGCTTGTGCTGTCGGGCGGCATCATCGCCCCGTCCATGATAACGACCAGCCAAGCGTCCTGAGCGCCGTTTGCGCTCAGGAGCAGAGATTGTGAAGAAATCTAAACTCGGCATACGAGAGGAGCCCCACCCCAGATTGCCACGGGCGAGGACGCCCTCGCAATGACAATGCTCTCACAAGCTCTCATGTAAAGTAGGGGCGATTCATGAATCGCCCCTACACTCCGCTCGTATGGTTCGCCAGACACACCACCAGATTCCTCGTCCTTCTTAGGAAGGACGAGGAATGACATTTGTAACGGTTTCCTGATTCACCACGCTAGTCCGATTGCAGGGCCATTCTATACAGGGAGAAAAGAAGCCTCCGCATCACCTCTTGAATGGGGCCATCCGTGTCCACCTGGATATGCCGATTTGCAGGCACCTCCACTACCGGCTCCCACTCCTCACGCTGCTCAGAAAAGATCTCCCACCTACCATCGGAGGCGGAGCCCTGTTGCTTCTGACGCTCGTCCAGGCGGCGGCGTACCTCGGCTTCGGCGAGGAGGCACTCTACGGCCCACACATCTGCGCCCATGTCCTTAGCCAGTGCCACTGCCTGGGTTCGCTCCAAAGCCATGCGAAAAGTGGCATCCAGCACCACGGAGCGGCCCTCTTGTAGCTCCCCACCTGCCCTCTTGAGCATGGCGTCATAGGTACGGCGTGAGAACTCAGGCGAGTAGATTCCCTGCTCGTAGGACTCGGGGCGACGCTCGGTGGAAGCAATGCCCGCCAGCTCTTTCCGGGTGATGTCTGAGGAGACGTAGGCCAGACCCCATCGCCGTGCCAGTTCCTGAGCGATGGTGGACTTGCCCGTCCCGGAGAGTCCCGCCACAAGCACAAGCGTCGGGGAAGTCGGCATCGCGACGTAGGAACGGGCCAGCCGAAAGTAGGCCTTGGCGAGGGAGATAATATCTCTACGCTCCACGTCAGGTAGGGTGGCATCATCGAGGCGAAAGCAGTTCACCTTGCCCCGCACATATGCACGGTATGCCTTGTAGAAGTCCATCAACTCCAGGACGCCAGGGTCTCCCGACGCCTTTACATAAATCTCGATGAACAGGTCTGCCAGGTCGCCGCGGTCGTGGAAGTCCAGGTCCATGGCTAAAAAGGCGACGTCGGCAGCCACGTCCGAGTACCGGAACCGTTCGTTGAACTCGATGCAGTCGATGATGCTGATGCCGTTCTCAAGAAAAATCTGGGCCGTGTGCAGGTCTCCGTGGCAGTCCTGCACACGCCGCTCCGCGGCCCGACGCCGGAATAGTTCTTCCTTTACATCAAGGAAAGCCTTGCTGTACGCCTCCAGTTCATCGTAGGTATCCCTGTCTATGCACACCCCGATATATCGCTGTGTTTGGACAAAATTCTCCTCAACGTCCTGACGCACAGCCTCGATGTCTCCCAGAGCGGTGATACTTGGACTCGTCTCGGCGTTAGCATGAAAGCCTGCGATCTTCTCCGCCAACCGGCGGATATCCTCCGCTGTGACCTGATTACTGCTGAGAAGGTTGGCCATGAGCCGCTCCCGGGGCAGACGGCACATCTTGACGGCATACTCAACCGTCTCCCCTGGCCCTTCGATGGTGAATTTGCTGCCCTGCGCCCGTATCTCGACCACGCCAAGGTATACATCGGGCGAGAGGCGTTTGTTCAAGGCCACCTCTCGATGGCAGTCCTCTCTACGCTGCTCCAGGGTGGTGAAGTCCAGGAAGCCGTAGTTGACAGGCTTCCTTATTTTGTAGACGTGGTTATCTGTAAAAAGCAGGTAGGAAATATGTGTCTCGGCCAACTCCACTGAGGTGACGGCCTCAGGATATGCACCTGGCTGCAGAAGAGCCTGAATCATGCTTGGAAAACGAGGCATGTTGTCCTTATACAATTTTTTACAGCCATTGTTTCTTCTGGAATTCTCTAGAAAATAGATCAGGCTGACGCCATTCTACCCATATTATAAAACATTCGTGGGTTCGCGCCCGAGCACCTACTCCTTGTCTCCCCTGGTTTCGCGTGATGCGCGGACGACCAGGACGGGACATTCGGCATACCGCACCACCAGGTCGGCAACGCTGCCAAGCACCCATCTACCCACCCCGGACCGCCCGTGGGTGGTCATGGCTATCAGGCTGCCGCGTATCTCCCCGGCCAAGTCTACTATGGAACCCGCAGGGTTACCGTGCAGCAGTCGTTCTTCCACCGAGGGCAGCCCCTGGTGGCGTACCTCCTGGACCTTTTCGTGAAGGTACTCCATAGCCTTGGCATTTACATCCTCTCTGAACTCTTCGTAGGGACCTTCATATACCTTCGTTACTGTAGGGCCGGGGTCCACTTCGTAGTGGTATTCCAGAGTGCGATGGTACTCTTCCTTGGATGGAGTGCTTCTGGCCAGAAGCACCTTCAAGTGGAGGCCCTTAGCGATGGCCACCACTTGGGGAAGTACCCTCTCTCCCTCCGGTGAGCCATCCAGCGGCACAATCAGGGTGGTAAGCTTCTCGACTTGAACGGCCACCCCATCCTCAGAGGAGCGTACCAGCAGCAGGGGGTTGTTGGTGGCACGGAGCACCTTGTCCGCCACGCTCCCCAGCATCCATCGCGCGATGCCTGAACGTCCGTGGGTGGACATGGCGATAATGGCGTCCTGGTCTCTTTGCCCCTCGGCCAGAATCTGAGGAGCAGCGTCGCCTTCATGCATCTTGTAAGACACCGATATTCCGCTGTCTTGCAGTGAGGCCTGTATCTTGTTCAGGTATTTCTGGCCCATGACACGCATCCTAACGATGCTCTGTCCTAAATACGACACGTGTCTGGTAGCAATGAATTCAGAACTCACCGGCTCAATCGCGCGAAACAGCTCTACGGGTATCTTGAGTCCGGCGGCCAGCAAACGGACACAGAGCAGTACCTGCTCCGCCAACTCGGAGCCGTCCAGGGGAACTATGATCTTGCTATACATATCTCCCTCCCGGCGTTAACCAGTCTGTAGAGACAGGGCTCCGGTGAAAGCGAAGCCCTGTCTCAGAATCTCCACCATAGCTCCACGTCCTTGATGGAAAGCTCAAGCAGTATCAGGTCCTGGTGATTGCCCCACATGTCCACGATGCGCTCTTGAAGGGCCGCCACTTCCTTGAACCCCATGCTTTCGGCAGCATTGATGGCGGACTCCTCTCTCCGATCCACCAGCTCGAAGGTCGCCTTGTGCAACCCGAGATAGACCGCAATATCCAGAAGCTCCCTGATGAGCCGCCCGCCCAGCCCTATCTCCCGGTAAGCCGGGTCCACCACTATCCGCAGTTCCCCAATCAGGCGCCGGGCGGGCGCGCGGCTACGATGCAGACTCGCATCTGCTATTATCTCACCGTCCATGACGGCCACTATGGGTATGACCTTCTCAAAGTCTATGTTGGATGTCCACTCTCGAATCACCTCCGGGGCGACGACGTTCCCCTTCAGGTAGTACTTGTCCTCCTCCGGAATGCGCTGAAAGAACCGGTGTAGCTGTACCTTGTCGCCCTGTTCCAGAGGCCGCAGTTCCACCTTGGTGCCATCGCGCAGCACGATGGTCTTGGGATACGATTCGATTTCCAGTAAAAGTGTCATGGCTTCCTCCTCACAGACCCTAGCTTGCGCGATCTCTACGCAGCTTTGCTCTCTATTTCATCAGATTCACACCATATGCCCGTGATGATGGCATCCTCTTTGGTATCGAGCATAACTCCATTGGCCTTGCCACCCCGAAACCTGGCGACGCCCCAGACCACGAGTTCGCCTATGCCCAGAATCAAGAGCGACGCAATCAATCCTGCAGCAAGCCACCCTATGAACCACCAAACGAGCACTTCAGGATACCAGCCACCTGTGTAAATCACTGCATCAGCTCCTTGATGATTGCAGGGACGCTACGCCCCATCCTCCAATCTCAATATAATTCCCTGGCATGACTATAGTGTGATTTGAGCGGCTCTGGCTGTGAATAACGCGTGAACGTTTGCCGTTCACTCCCTCTGTGTCATAATAGCCTCGCCATGTTACCCAAAACGAAGGCGGATATCGTCGAGGCCACGGAGACGGTCAAGACATATGCCCGCGAGTTGGGTTTCGACATGGTTGGCATAACCTCGGCAGAGTCTTTTTCGAAAACTGAGGAAGTAGCCCTGGAGCGCATCCGCGAGGGTCTGATGGACGGCCTCCCCTGGTATCACGAGGCACGTGTTAAGCGAGGCTGCCGTCCCAAGGAGATTCTGCCCGGCGCTCGTTCCATCATCGCCGTTGCGATGAGCTACATGACCGATGACTCAAAACAGGACGGCGACGCCCTACGGGGCAGGGTGGGCCGCTACGCCTGGGGCCAGGACTACCACAAGGTCATGGAACATCGTCTAAGAGTTTTTGTTCAAGGGCTGTCCGAACGGCTGGGGCAGACGATACAGGCCAAAATATACGTGGACACAGGCCCAATGCTCGACCGCGCTGTGGCCGAGAGGGCAGGCATCGGCTGGTACGGCAAGAACACCAACGTCCTGACACGTAGTCACGGCTCGTGGGTGTTCCTGGGACAGGTGGTCACCGACCTTGAACTGGAGCCTGACAAGCCTCTCAAAAAGACCTGCGGCCAGTGTACGCTGTGCATCGACCAGTGCCCCACGGGGGCCATCGTCGCGCCCTACGTCATTGACAACACGAAGTGCATCTCCTACCTGACCATCGAGTGCCGCGGGCCGATACCCCGACACCTGCGGCCCCTGATCGGCGACTGGGTCTTCGGCTGCGACATCTGCCAGGACGTGTGTCCCGTGAACCGCAAGGCCAAGCCCACACGGGAGCCTGCCTTTCAGCCAGGGGAGCACGGCTTCACCGCGTTGGAACTTCTGCCCTTGCTGGAGATGACAGAGGCGGAGTTCAAAGAAAAATTTCGAACTAGCCCCATAAAACGGGCCAAACGGGCGGGACTTCTGCGGAATGTGTGCGTTGCCCTTGGCAACATCGGCGACCCAAGCGCGGTGCCATCCCTGGTAAGCGCGCTGCACCACGATGAGCCTCTCGTGAGGGGGCACGCGGCCTGGGCCTTCGGCAGGATCGGCGGGCCGGATGCCATGGACGCGCTTGAACAGGCGTTGGCTACGGAGAGCGACGAGGGTGTGAGGGAGGAGTTGGGGTTGGCACTGGACCTGTCAGCAGAGAGGTAGATGGGTATGGCTGACCTTTATGAGACGCTTGGGGTTTCCCGTGGAGCCTCCCAAGAGGTTGTGAGGACGGCTTTTCGGCGACTCGCGTTGAGATATCACCCAGATAGGAACAAGAGCCCCGACGCCTCTGAAAAGTTTCGGGAGATCAGCGCTGCCTATCAGGTCATAAGCAACTCACAGAGGCGGGCAGAATATGACAGGTCGCTTCCATCTCCTACTCAGCAGGACGCTTGTTCCACCTGTAACGGTCAGGGACGTATTTATGGCAGGTGGACTACTTCAGACCACCCGGGCACCAACATTATCAGGTGTCCCACCTGTTTTGGGTCTGGAACACGGTCTGCAGAGAGGCAAATCCGACGAGGAATGTGCTCAAGATGCAGACGGAATAGTACCTGGCTATATTTACAGAACTACAAGCTCTGGCAATGTCAGACCGGTTGGTGCGGTAACTTCTGGGGAGAAGCTGAAGACCAACTTCTGAGAGATAGAACTGGGACTGCTCAAGGCGATCCCAGAAGCAATAGACAGAGCACAGAGGAAGTTTTCAGGCAGGTCGAAGAGCAATTACAACGCGGAGAGGGGGCTAGGAGGTCCCACGAGCAGAGTCCTGACCCAACTTTGGCCCCGGGCTCCACCCCGGAAGATATTAGAAACTTTGAAAGAGCTCACAGATACGGGAGGCCCCGGAGGCTTAAATCTGGGAGGAGGAGGCTTCTTGACCTGGCGATCATCGCATGCCTGGCAGTTATTTTGGGGGCCTTTGCTTGGGGATTAGGATGGGGAGATTCGTTCCAGAATATAGTGCCCATTTCAGACGAAGAAGCTACCCCCACAACTACAGTTATCATTGTGGCTACGCCTACTTTAACGCCTGTCCCTACCCGCACTGCTCTCCCCACCCAAATTCCCATACCAACTCCCACTCCAAGCCCTGTTCCCACGGTGTTCCCCACTTCAACACCCGCACCTACTCCGACTTTTACCCCAGTTCCTACCCCTACGCTCACTGCTGGAGAATATGTCTCCCTTTGCAAAGAGCTAATAAGAGATGGGGTAGGCGAGGGACTCTGGCCTATCTACAGCTTTCAAGCAGATAGCTGGTGCACGGCCAGTTATGGAGTCCGGTCCTATACGGACACCGCTGAGGAGTTCTTGCAGCTATTCAGGAGATAGCATATATGCCTTACCATATAGAACCCCCTGTTTCCATCCACTGGTCTTATTATAAGTACCGGGCGGACGCCATCGTCACCAGCGAGATGAGAACAAGGACGGCGGTGGTGCGGCCCAGGAGCGTGAGCCTGGCTGACAGGCGCATCATGCCTGCCATCTCATCGGGAGTGGGAGGCCGTCCATGAATCGCATCGCCCATGCGTATCATCTTCTTCCCCTGAACCGATGTCGTGATACCCGAGGCGAACGCTAAGGCCGCCGCAATCAGCCCGCCGAAGATGGCCCGGCCCCATTCTCCATCCTAGAAGACATCCACGCCTCCCCAGAGATTCACAAGGAGATACAGGCCGCTTGCTATGGTAACAGTACCGCTGAGCATCATGGTCGACACCAGCACCGGGGATATGGCTACCATGACGGGGCGTTGGATCGTCGGCCCCAAAGCCCTAAGCCTCGGCTCAAGAATCACGGCCAGGAACATGGCCGTCCCCGCCCATAATACGCCAAAGACGAAGTTCAGTATCCTAGCTACTATGATATCGGCTTCCATAGCTCCAACTCCTAGTGGTAACTTTTGGTTATCCTATTCGAGTGTATGGTCAGCGTCAACACGGTTCGTGTGAGCCTGAAACAGTTTTCATTCTGTGCTCTGCCCCGACCTCTTTGACAGCGGTGCTGATAATACGCAGCTTGGTCATGGACTCTTCTTCATTGCGGGTCTTCAGTCCACAGTCGGGGTCGATGCACAGACGGTCTGGGGGCAGGGCTTCAAGCCCCTACTCTATGCCAGCCTTAACCTGCTCCACGGTCATAAACTACGGCCAATTCGATAACAAAAGCTGCGTATACAACTCAGGTCAGCCGGTAGGATTCTTGTGCGTTAACTTGGCTTCCAATACCTCGATATCC
This sequence comes from Chloroflexota bacterium, assembly GCA_027622595.1. GTDB lineage: Bacteria > Chloroflexota > Dehalococcoidia > Lucifugimonadales > UBA2985 > JASLXI01. Next base: position 17,964 of record JAQBZZ010000014.1, on the reverse strand, counting down.
GAACTGCTCAGGTTGAAGTATTTCGCCTGGGCATGGTGGAAGACGATGGCGCTGACGGACGCCTCTGGGTCCATCATGAACCCCTCTGTCAATGTTATGTTCAGCCTCTTATCCGGCTCAATAAGCCTCCATAGCTGTTCCTGGTCCTCCAGTCTGGGACAGGCGGGATAGCCAAAGGAGTACCGTCGACCTCCATAGTTTGTCTTGAACAGGTCCTGGTTTGATATGTCAGCCGGGTCTGGAAACCCCCACATCGACCTGATCCTCTGGTGCAGAATCTCAGCCATAGCCTCGGCGCCCTCAAGAGCCAACACCTGTAATATGTGAGCATTGAGGTAGTCACCGCTGGCCATCCACTCATCCGCAAGCGCTCGTACGCCAGGCCCTACGCTGGTCACAAAACAGCATAGATAGTCCGAGTTTGGGCTGGAGGCTTCCAGAACGTAGTCCGAAAGACATAGCCCCTCCCCGGACTGCTGCCGGCCGAATTGGAACCGTTCCATGACCTGCTTGCCTTCCGGGGAAAGCACTGTTATGTCGTCCCCATCGGATGCAGCCCTGAAGAAGCTGTAAACGGCCCTTGCGCCTATGTCGTCTCGCGCAATCATGATGTCCTCCACCTCTTGCACGCGAGACCTCAGCTCAACCGCCTTCGGTTCGCCCGCCAGAAGGGATTCCTCGAATCGGCCCCTGTACCCCAGATGCCTGGTATAGAGCATAACCGGGTTTATTTTGGCAAACACCTCCGACAGGTCATAGTCCGTGATGACGTGATGACGCAGGTCAGGTGGCGTTGGCGGCTTATCAACAGGCGTAACCGTCGATACCATGACCTGCTCTGTCGCAACCCTGGAGACAGATGCCCTTCTGGTTTCATCTTCTGACACCATAGCCAAACTCTCCGCTTCCACTTTGACGATAAGCGCCTCACGGAGTTCAGGGTCGCATATCTGATGAGCCAGGCGGAGACCATCCATAGCATCCTGAGCATAGGCGACAAGACCGCCATACTCAGGCGCTATGCGAGTCCGTGTAAATTTATTGCTCAGTGCAGCGCCTCCAACCAGGATTGGAGCATCTATACCGGCGTTGCTCAAGTCCCTGGCGGTCTCCACCATCATCTGTGCAGATTTCACCAACAACCCCGATAGCCCGATAATATCCGGCTTGTTTTCCTTGAAGGCGGCTATCAGGTCCTGCGGAGGCACCTTGATACCGAGGTTCACCACCCTGTATCCATTGTTGGCCAATATGATGTCCACCAGGTTCTTACCTATGTCGTGCACGTCGCCCTTGACCGTAGCCAGAATTATTGTCCCGCGACTGACGTTCTCGCTGCTGTCCATATGAGGCTCAAGATGGGACACGGCAGCCTTCATAGATTCGGCAGAACTCAGCACTTCAGCGACAATCAGTTCATTGGCGGCGAACAGCCGCCCCACTTCATCCATACCGCTGAGAAGGGGGCCATTTATTATCTCCATAGCGGTTCTATCTTTGAGTGCTTCGTCCAAATCGGCTAGAAGCCCTTCCTTGGTGCCCTCTATCACACAGCTTGATATCCTCTGGTCAAGGGGCAACGCAGCTCTATCCTCCTTGGTGCGCTCAACCTTTTTACCCCTGAAGTGATCGGCAAAGGCCCCTATTGGATCGGCCCCTCGCCACCATATCAGGTCCTCAGCCAGGTCTCTCTCCTCTTGAGATGTGGAGGCGTACCGCCGGACGATCTGTGAGTTCACTATGGCCATGTCAAGCCCGGCCTGCACGCAGTGGTACAGGAAAACGGAGTTCAGCACTTCGCGGCCGGCCTGGGGCAGCCCGAACGAGACGTTGGAGATACCCAGAACCGTCTTGGACAGCGGCAGGTGCTCCTTGATCAGGCGTATTCCCTCTATGGTCTCGACTCCTGCCCCTATGTAGTTCTCGTCTCCCGTGGCTATCGGGAAGACCAGCGGGTCGAAGATGATGTCTTCCGGAAGCACCCCATACTCTTCGGTGAGAAGCTTGTAGGAGCGTTGGGCTATCTCCAGCTTGCGCTGCCGTGTGACAGCCTGCGCCTGTGTCTTGTCCTCGTCTATACAGCCAACAACCAGTGCGGCCCCGAAACGCTTTGCCAACGGCACGACAACTCGAAATCTTTCCTCTCCATCCTCAAGGTTAATCGAGTTGATGACACACTTACCGGGAGTCAGCTTCAGCGCCTCGGCCAGCACCTTCGCATCCGTCGTGTCCAACATGATGCTGACCTTGATCTTCTTGGTCAAAGCCCCCAGGAAGTTGATTACATCAGATAGTTCGTCCCTATCGGGGTCCTGCAGGCACACGTCCAGTATCTGAGCACCGCCCCGAACCTGATGCCTGCCGATTTCGGCCATTTCTTCCCACTTCGACTCCGCGACCAGCCGTTTAAACTGACGGCTTCCAAGGACGTTTGTGCGCTCGCCGACCAGCACCGGCCGGGTGTCGTCGTCGATCACGAATGCCTCAAGACCTGAGACAAAGGTCTCACTCCTACTCACGGCCTTCCTTGGCTCAAGGCCGCTGGCAGCGTTGACCAGCTGACGAATGTGCTCAGGAGTGGTGCCGCAACAGCCCCCGATTACGTTGGTCCACCCCGCTTCACAGAAACCACCGACGGTGGCGGAAAAAGTTGAGGGAATCTCGTTGTAGTTCCCATCCTCATCCGGCAGACCGGCGTTTGGTATCACCGCAACAGGAAACCGCGACAAACCAGAGAGAGTCCGCAGATGATCCCTCATGAATGCAGGCCCCGTAGCGCAGTTCATCCCAATCCATAGCAGATTGCGATGAGCTAGAGAACTGTAGAAGGCCTCTATATCCTGACCTCCCAGCATGGTGCCCATAGCCTCTATGGTGCATTGGACTGCCACCGGTATCTCAAACCCCATCTCTTCGCTCAATCTGTCGATGCCCGCAAGCCCCGCCTTGACGTTCAGGGTGTCCTGGGAGGTCTCCAACAACAGGATGTCCGCACCGCCGTCCATGAGTCCCTTGGCCTGTATGTAGTAGTGCCCGGCCAATTCGTCCCAGGTCACACCACCTGTGACAGATATGGCCTTGGTGGTAGGCCCCATCGAACCGGCCACAAAAACCGTCTTGCCGGGAGACTCATATTCGCCCGCGACTTCACGCGCCAGTTGGGCCGCGGCTTTGCTTATCTCGTAGGCCTTTTCGCCAAGCCCGTACTCCCCCAACACAAGCGGCGTACTGCCAAACGAGTTGGTCTCAAGAATATCTGCTCCAGCCTCTATGTACTGACGGTGAATGAAGCGAATGGCGTCCGGGTTTGTCAGGTTGAGATATTCGTTGCACCCTTCATACTGAGCGCCGCCAAAGTCATCGGCAGAGAGGTTCATATCCTGGATGAAGGTCCCCGTAGCTCCATCAACAACCAGAATCCTCTCTTCCAACGCCCTTTTTAGCTTATCCACTCTGTCTGTTATTTTCATTATTTTCACAAAAATGTTACCTGGAGCCTCATCAAAATAGTGGCAATACGCGGACAGGTTCTGCCACAAAGCCGGGCATGTCTCGCGAAATTGACAAGTGGTGGACTAAGCCGGTTTGTAGGCTACCACCTTCACGCTGATCACGTCAGGGAGGCCGCCTTCTTGGGAACGATGGTCCCCGTCCTGGGTTATGTCTATGTCCACGAAGCCTGCTTTGACCAGGCGGGCCAGGTACGTCTCCTGTTCCTCGGCACCCGACACACAGCTTGCCCACTTCTGAGGGTCATCACGCATCTCCTGCGGCATTGGGCCAAGCGCCATTATATCCGAGAGATGTAGCCTGCCACCCGGGGCGAGCACTCGAAAGGACTCGCTGGCCACGGCCTCTTTGTCGGGCGAAAGGCACACCACGCAGTTGGAGATTACGACATCCACGCTGGCCTCCGGTAGAGGGATATTCTCTATATATCCCTCGATGAACTCCACGTTGGAAACCCCCAGGGTCTCGGCGTTCCGGCGGGCAAGGGCCAGCATGTCCGGGGTCATGTCCAGGCCTATTACGTGGCCCTGGGGCCCGACCTGACGCGCGGCCAGGAAACAGTCGATCCCGCCACCGGAGCCGAGGTCCAACACACGCTCGCCGGCCTTGAGACCAGCCAGAGCCGTTGGGTTTCCGCAGCCTGCGGAGGCGGCAACTGCCGCCACGGGAAGGCCGTCCAGCTCACTTTGGACATAGAGGTTGGAAAAAGCTCCCAACGAGTCGTCCATGTCCGTTGAGCATGTGCCGTCCGCACAGCAAACAGCCTCGTCAACGGTGAGAACAGGCAGCAGTGCCGCCTGGCGCGCCCGCTCTCCATAACGCTGACGTACGTACTCTTTGATCTCGGCCTTGTCATCGGTCATAGCGCTTTCTCCTTACTACTACATTACTACTTCTGCTGTATGGCCATCAATACTGGTCCAGTTGTCGCGGGAGCGAGGGCTTGTGCGACCGTCCTCTGCACCTCCTGCAGCATCTTCTGCCACACCCGACCAGCGGCCTGGAATGCTTCCAGACCAGATTGAGTCAGACTACACACCCTTCGCTGCCGTCCACCGTGGGTCTCGTCCTGGCACTCTATATACCCACCCTCAATCATTTCCTTAAGGGTGGAGTAGACCATTGCCTCAGTAGGCTCACAGCAACCCTGGCATGCTTCTTGAATTGCCTGGTTTATGCGGTAACCGTGGACGGGGCCCCTGGCCAGCTCTGCCAGAAGGAAGAAGCGGCACAGGCTCCGTTTCACCAGATTTTCCCAGTATATCTCTTCATGCATGGCACATTTTTTGAAAATCTTTGTTTAAATTCGGCTTAGATTGCTTCGAATACCCAACCCCGATATGCTTAACCCCGTTGAGTGTCATAGTGCCCATGTGACGGCATGTCAAGGTGTGGAGACGTTCAGGCTGAATCCAAGAAATTCTTCTTCAACCAGTCCAGGGCCGTCGCCACGGCCGTCTTCTCCTGACGGAAGCGATGCCCCACCCCACTCAGCACCTGTAGCTCCTTGCCCTCGCCAGCACGTTCAAACAGGATGTGTACGTCATCGGGATTCACCGTGTCGTCGGCATCGCCGTGAAGCAGCAGCAGTGGCCGAGGGGCTATCCTGCCCACCCATTCCACTGGACTTAGCTCCTGACCTTCACGCGCCCACTCCTCAAGCGATGGTGGGAAATCCGGGTCACGTATCATACCCATCTCCCGCATACGCACAACGGCCTCAGCCGGGTTAGGCCTCGCTCCCATGACGGCCGGGCTTGCAAAGGACACGAGGCCAGCCACGTCCTGACGGTGAGCGGCCACGTAGATTGCCACGGCTGCCCCAAGGCTGGAGCCAAGCAGAGCAACACGGGACGAATCTATCTCAGGTCTCTCGCTCAGCCAGGACACCACTGAGTCCAAGTCTCGCGCCCATCCCAGTTGATGGAAGTTGCCGCCGCTCTGCCCCGTTCCACGAAAGTTGAAGATTACGGTGGCGAATCCCTCCCACGCGCACCATTCGGCCAGTGAGGGATAGTCAAAACCGCCTCCCAAGACAACCGGCGCGGCTGCATCAGTTTGAGGCCCTACCGGCATGCCGTGGCAGACCACAAGCCCCGGATGGGGCCCGGAGCCGGCGGGCACAAAGAGGGACGCCGACAGGGAAATTCCGTCGCTATCCAGCCGGATGTCCTCACGCAGAACCAAGGCACCCCCTTGAGTATTTGCCCAATTGTACCATTATGCTAGAAGCTCCACCGAAGATGTTCGCCCGTCTTCTGCACCCTCATGTCCAGCCTTCGACAGGCTCAGGGGGAGCGGGATGTCATGCTGAGCTAAGCGAAGCATCTAAGGCGTAGTTGGTATGAGGCAACGGCATTGGATTCTTCACTGCGTTCAGAATGACAGATGTGTTGTTTGCGCTCATAATTCGACGGGCTCACAATGAGCGCATTCGCGGGAAGTTCAACCAAACCGTATCCCGACAGAAGTCCAGTAGCGTATAATCTAGTCCGACCTAAACCCAACAGGCCCAGCAAAGGAAGGACAAAAAGCATGACCACATCCTATAGGTTGCCTGGTAACATCCTACCAACGAAGTACGACCTTACCCTGACACCAAACCTGACGGACTTCACCTTCAGCGGTGACGAGACCATAAGCATCGAGGTGACAGAGACTACGGACCGCATAGCCATCAACGCCATCGACCTGGAGGTCGTCGACGCCCGGATTACCCTGGAGGACGGCACCTCTCTAACAGCCAAGGACATCGCGCTGGACGAAGAATCAGAAACCGCGACCTTCAGCTTCGGACAGAGCATACCCGTCGGCACTGCGGCCCTCCACATCGGTTTCACCGGCACGCTGAACGACCAGCTCCGTGGGTTCTACCGCAGCCAGTACACCAACCCGGAGGGCAAGGAACAGTATCTTGCGACCACCCAATTCGAGGCCACGGACGCTCGCCGCGCCTTCCCCTGCTGGGACGACCCCGCCGTCAAGGCCACGTTCCAGGTGACTCTTGTTATCCCATTGGACCTTGTGGCCATATCCAACACGCTGGTGGAGAGCGAGACGCCACAGGACGACAATACAAAAGTTGTCAGGTTCGCCGAGACACCCAGGATGTCGACCTACCTGCTTGCCTTCATCGTTGGAGACTTCGCATCCGTGGAGCAGAGAGCGCCCAACGGGACGCTGGTGAGGGTCTGGGCAACAAGGGGCAAGGAGGAGCAGGGACGTTTTGCCTTGGAGAACGCCGTTGGGCTGCTGTCATATCTCAACGACTACTTCGGCATTCCCTATCCACAGGAAAAGCTGGACCACATTGCCATCCCAGACTTCGCAGCGGGAGCCATGGAGAACTGGGGAGCGATCACCTATAGGGAGACGGCGCTTCTATACGACCCGAAGAACTCCTCCGCCAATACCAAGCAGCGCATCATGGAGGTGGTGGCCCACGAGATGGCCCACATGTGGTTCGGAGACCTGGTCACGATGGAGTGGTGGGACGACCTGTGGCTCAACGAGAGCTTCGCATCATGGATGGGCGACAAGGCCGTCGACCACCAGTACCCCGAATGGCACATGTGGACGCAGTTCGTCTACCAGGACACCAACTCAGGACTGAGCCTGGACGGGCTGCGGAACTCCCACCCCATCGAGGCAAAAGTGGAGGACCCGGCGCAGATCAGGGAACTATTCGATGCCATCAGCTACAGCAAGGGCGGAGCCGTTCTCCGCATGCTTGAGGACTTCCTTGGGCCAGAGGCTTTCCAGCGAGGCCTTCACGGCTATCTCTCCGCCCACCAATACGGCAACGCCCGAACCGAAGACCTGTGGGCAGCCCTGGAAGAAGCCTCAGGACAGCCGGTCACAACAGTAATGAATTCATGGGTCAAGCAGATGGGCTACCCTTTCCTACAGGTGAAGGCCGAACTCCACGACTCAAATCTGCACATTGGCCTCTCACAGCACCGTTTCCTCTACGACCACCTGATGGAGCAGGACGGAGATGACAAGACCCTGTGGCAGGTGCCGGTGAGCATTACCCAGGCAGGGAATGACAAGAAGGTCTCCATTCTAATGGAACAACAGGAGACGGAGGTCTCTCTGGCCTGGGAACCTTCGCTAGACTCCAGTGACTGGGTGAAGGTAAACGCCGGGCAGACAGGGTTCTACCGGGTTAACTACCAGGCAGAGGAATGGGAGAAGCTGCGGAGCGCCGTCGAAAAGCAGCAACTGCCTGCCATCGACCGCCTTGGCATTCAGAACGACGCATACGCCCTGGCTAGAGCGGGGCATCTCCCGGCAACCCAGTTCCTATCGCTGGCCGAGTCCTACAAGGGCGAGACCGACTCCTCCGTGTGGAGCGACCTGGCCACAAACCTCCGCGGTATGGAAAACCTCGTCCAGGACCAGCCTCTCTTTCCTCAGTTCCGCAACTTCGCAGGCGCGCTCTTTCAACAGATCGCCGAACAGGTGGGATGGGACGCCAAACCCGGCGAGGGACACCTGGACTCGCTTCTACGTACAACCGTTTTAGGGCAGGCCGGGTCGTACGGCGACCCCCAGGTATTGGCAGAGGCCAAGACTCGCTTTGCTCGCTTCCTGAATGAGCCGTCCTCCGTGCATCCCGACCTGCGCGGTCTGGTGTACAGCCTGACTGCCCAGGAGGGCGACAGATCGACATATGACGCCTTGTGGGAACTTGAGAAGAAGGCTGGCCTCCACGAGGAGAGGATGCGCCTGTTGGGTGCCCTGACCCGTTTTCACCAGAAGGACATCCTTCAAGATGTTCTCGAGCGTTCCATGTCCACGGAGGTCCGCTCACAGGACTCGGTACTGGTGGTGATTTCCGTGGCGGGCAACAGGCATGGGAAGGAGTTGGCATGGGAGTTCATCAAGGCCAACTGGGATGAGTTGGACGGCCGATACGGTCGGGGCGGCTTCGCCATAATGAGGCTGGTAAGCGTCACAGGTGCCTTTACTACCCAGGAGAAAGCACAGGAGGTAGAGGAGTTCTTCCGTGACCACCCCGCTCCCTCGGCACAGCGGACCATTCAGCAGTCGCTGGAGCGCATCCGCCTGAACGTGAAGTGGCTGGAGAGCAACCGTCAAGGACTGGAAGGTTGGTTTGCCAGCAGGGGCTGAGTTTACTCGAAACATTCACGGTTGACCTTTACTTTCGCCATGCTATAATGTTGCTTAATCTAAATGAGGATGGGCCATGCAAGAATTTGAGTACGTAGCACCCGCCAATCTTGAAGACGCCATCAGGTTGATGGCCGAAAAAGGTCCCCGAGCCAAAGCCTTGGCCGGAGGAACAGATATCTTGATTCAGCTGCGAGGTGGTCGCTTTCAGATAGACCGCCTGGTAGATATCAAGAAGATACCAGAGCTCAACGAGCTCTCTTTTTCTGAGGCCAACGGGCTGACAGTGGGGGCCGCTGTTGAGTGTTACAGGGTCTACGAAGACCAGACCGTACAGAAGCTGTATCCAGGCCTGTTTGATTCTGCGTCACTCATCGGAGGCATACAGATACAGGGCCGCGCCACCGTGGGAGGAAACCTTTGCAACGCCGCCCCCAGCGGAGACAATATCCCCTCCCTGATAGTCCAGGAAGCGGTTGCCATTGTGGCCGGACCCAACGGCCGCAGGAACATATCCGTTGAGGATTTCTGCGCCGGCCCCGGGCGGAACGTGCTCCAGGAAGGGGAGCTGCTGGTGGCCATACACATACCGACACCAAAGCCCAACTTCGGCGCACACTTCCTCCGGTTCATTCCCAGGAATGAGATGGATATCGCTATAGCGAATTCAGCGGTTTCCGTCCTTCTGGACGACTCCAAGCAGCATATCGTCTCAGCGCGGATAGCAATCGGGTCGGTAGCGCCAACCCCGGTCTTTGCCAGAGAGGCCAGCGCACTGCTGACAGGCAAGGAGGCCAACGAGGCATCTATCGAGGAAGCCGCGGAGGCCACCAAGGCGGCGGCAAGCCCAATAAACGATATGCGCGGCACCATCGACCAGCGCATACATCTGGTCGGGGTACTGACAAAGCGGGCACTACGTACGGCCATATCAAGAGCCAGAGAGGGATAACAGTAATATGTCAGAAAAGATTCACGTACACACTACAATCAACGACACCGAGGTGGACTTCCTGGCTGAGAGTCGCCAGAGTCTCCTTGAGATTATCAGGGATACCCTTGGCATGACGGGTACCAAGGAAGGCTGCAACGATGGCAACTGCGGCGCATGCACCGTCAACATAGACGGGAGGATCGTAGACTCCTGCTGCGTCCTGGCCGTAGAGGCCGAGGGGAAGAACATTCTCACCATAGAGGGTGTTGCTTCGCCTGAGGGTCTTCACCCGCTACAGCAGGCCTTCCTGGAAGAGGCAGCCCTACAGTGCGGTATCTGCACTCCTGGCTTCATCGTAGCCGCCAAGTCGCTTCTGGAGCGAGAGCCAAATGCCGACGAGGCACGCATTCGCCACTGGCTGGCAGGCAACCTATGCCGTTGCACCGGATACGATAAGATCGTCCGCGCGGTACTGAAGGCCGGCGAAGTGATGAATCAGGGCGACGGTGCTGGCAGAGCAACAACTGCCGCAGGAGCCGGACCCACAGACCAGCGCGACGTATACAACGACTGAGCTTCGCCAATCGAACTTCCGCTACCGAATACCTCATATCCCGGGATTACCTGGGATATTGGGGTAGTCTCTGAGATATAAGGAGATTCCCACATGACCACAACCATAGATAAGACCGCTGGAACCCCAGGCAAGTACAAGGTACTTGGCACAAGGCCCGTCCGCCACGATGGAATAGAGAAGGTGACCGGTGCCGCCAGGTACGGCGCCGATATGAATATGCCTGAGATGCTCCACGGCAAGATACTCAGAAGCCCGCACGCCCACGCACGCATCCGCTCCATAGACACCAGCAAGGCGGAAGCTTTGCCGGGTGTAATGGCAGTGGCTACATCCAAAGACCTGCCGATTATACAGGCACGGGAGCTCAATCCTGGACAGGGCGGGCCCCGGCTGTTGGCGGAAAACGACTTGGCCGACAAGAAGGTTCTGTATAAGGGTCACGCTGTGGCGGCGGTGGCTGCCACCAGCCCGCACATCGCCGAAGAGGCGCTCGCTCTCATAGCGGTGGACTACGAGGTTCTGCCCACCGTCCTCGGCTGGAGGGAGGCCATGAAGGAGGGCGCAACCCTGCTTCACGACAACCTGACCGAGAAGTTCTCAGCGACTCGCGGAGGCGCTGGTGAGGATACAGGCAACAAGAGCAACGTGGCCAGCCACCTTCAACTCAAGATGGGTAACGTGGAACAGGGCTTCAAGGAAGCCGACACGATACTGGAGCGAGAGTACAACACCCAGACGATCCACCAGGGCTACATAGAGCCATTTGCCTGCACCGCCCAATGGATCCCTGAAGGCAGATTGACTATCTGGACAAGCACCCAGGGTATCTTCGGCGTCCGCGGCAATGTGGCAGCGATCCTTAATATCCCTGAGTCCATGATCAAGATCGTCCCCATGGAGATTGGCGGGGGTTTCGGTGGCAAGGGCACAGGCTATCTGGAACCCGTCGCAGCCGTTTTGTCAAAGAAGACGGGGCATCCGATAAAGATGGTTATGAGCCGTAAGGAGGTATTCGAGGGCACAGGCCCATCCTCCGGGACGTCCATCACCGTCAAAATCGGCGCCAAGAAAGACGGCACGATCACCGCTGCCCAGTTGGGTATGATCTACGAAGCGGGGGCCTACCCTGGATCACCAATGGTTGGCGGAGTCACATCCGCGGTTAGCGCCTACAAGATAGACAACGTACTGATAGATGGCTACGACGTCGTCTGCAACAAGCCGAAGACGGCTGCCTACCGGGCACCAGGCCATCCCCAGGCTGCCTTCGCTGCGGAAAGCGCATTGGATGAGCTTGCGGACATGCTTGGCATGGACCCCATGGACCTCAGGCTGAAGAACGTGGCAATGGAAGGGGACCGCGCCGTCACAGGTGTGCCCCACGCCCACGTTGGACTCAAAGAGGTGATGGACGTAATGAAGGCTCATCCCCATTACACCGCTCCCCTCGGTGGCCCGAACCGTGGCCGGGGCGTAGCCACAGGCTACCGGCTGAACGGTGGAGGCAGCGGCTCCTCAGCCACCATTAACGTGCTGGCCAATGGCACAGTTAACCTGACAACAGGGTCGATGGACCTCTCCGGCACCCGTGTTGCCATAGCCATGCAGGTAGCCGAGACCCTGGGCCTTACCGCTGAGGAGGTCACACCACAGGTAGTGGACACGGACTCCGTTGGATGGACGGGAGGCTCCGGAGGGAGCCGCATTACCTTTGATACAGGACGTGCCTCCATAGCCGCTGCACAACTGGTGATCGAGCAGATGGGCGCCCGCGCAGCACGGCTCTGGGAAGTACAGCCCGAAGACGTGGAGTTTGTGGATGGAATCTTTATCTGCACGAAGAATACCGATGACAAGTTCACCTTCAAGGAACTTGCAGGCAAACTCATGACCACAGGCGGCCCGGTTACCTGCTCTGCCATGGACACCCAGGGAGGAGTGGGCGGAGCGTTGGCAGGAAACATCTTCGACGTAGAAGTGGACCCTGAGACCGGCAAGGTGGACATATTGCGTTCCACCGTCTTCCTTGACATCGGTCAAGCGGCTCACCCATCCTACGTGGAGGGGCAAATGCAGGGAGGCACTCTCCAGGGCATCGGCTGGGCATTGAACGAAGAGTACTTCTTCACACCTGAAGGCGTTATGGCCAACTCCAGCTTGCTGGACTACCGGATGCCAACCAGCCTGGACCTGCCGATGATCGACACCGTGATCATCGAGTACGCCAATCCACGGCATCCCTACGGGCTCAGAGGTGCGGGAGAGCACCCGATCATCGCACCACTGCCAGCCATGGCCAACGCCGTGAGCCGAGCGATCGGCGTACGCATGGCCACGCTACCGATTAGCCCCGGCGCAATCCTGGAAGCCATCGAGAAGAAGAACACCAACAAGTAAGCTCTTTTGAGCTTCAACCTGGAACAAAATATGCCCGCTGGCCTTGATATCTCGGTCAGCGGGCATATTCGTTTAAGTGACCCCGGTCAACACACTATCCGGACTTGATCTTGTAGACGGCGGGTCTCACATCAACCTCAACCCTGTTCTCCTTGACCAGCTTGGCAAGGTGGGCCGAGACGTTCCTGGCCGCGGCATTGCGCAGCCCTTTATTCAAGTTCTTGGGGTAAATGTACTTCACCATCGCCCCCACGTCTCCAATGCCCTTTTGCAGAGCCTCAAGCACCTGCTGCTCGCGCTCGTTACGGTGTCGAATGTACCAGGAGATCAGGCGCGAACCCCGCGGTTTTGGCACAACAGGGCCATGACCGGGGCAGATGACCTCAACCCTATAGCGTGATAGCTTCTCCAGCGACTCCATATAGTCGGCCAGGTCCTGCACCGTAGTAGAAGAAGCACCGAGCACGGTGTCACCCGTGAGCATCACCCTGTCGCGAGCCAGGTAGTAGCAGACGTGGGCTTCTTCGTGTCCGGGAGTAAAAATGGCGTTCAGGAAAACGCCGCCGCCGGTCCGAATGCGTTCCCCAGCCCGTAGCTTCACTACGTTTTCTTCCCCGACAACGGCGTCCAGGCGTTTGACCAGCTTTGGATGACAGCGCACCGGTGCCTGCACCACCTCGAATATACGGTCAAGGCCACCCACGTGGTCGCTGTGGTTATGTGTGATGGCTATCGCGTCTATCCTCGGACGGCCAAGTATCTCGTAACCCTCCAGGATTTGCTTTGTCCACTCCCTGTCATGCTCCCCCGTGTCAACGATAACCATGCCTTCCGAGGGATCGCCTACAAAGAAAATGTTGGAGCCGCCTGGATGGGCAGCGGCGGTGTCCGCAATATGCACCGAGTACACATGGGGTGTAACCTGCATGATATGACCTCCAGGGTGCTTTCCTTGGAAGCTACCGCCTTATTTCCGAATTATGGCGTTGCCGTCCCTCTGCCATTTGCTGCCAAGGTAGTCACTGGCATCGAGAAGTTTCTGAAGGGTCTTGTAGTGTGAAGCGCTCAGCTTGCGGACACCAAGAGCCTCGGCTGCTGATGCGGCGGCGGATGGCCCCGGTATGGACTGCCCGGGGTTGGGCGCTCTACGGGACCACGCTGCGTCAATCTTCGGGCCCCATTCCTCGGCGTCGGAGGGTTCGGTCACAGAACCCGGCACAGAAGAAGCGCTCAGGTCTGCCAGTTCCACAGAGACATCGCCCGGGCCACGCGGCCTGACCACCCTTACCTCAGAAGAAGACGATTCCAGATATTTTGTGAAGGTGGAGTGGCCCAGAGCACGGAAATCGAAGCTGGGGTCAAGACGCTGAAGGTTCTGGCGGAGCTTGCTCCCAACTACCCTTCCCTCCTCATCCATTGCAGCTCTCATGGCACGGATGAGGAGCGTATCGGACTGCATTTCCGCTGCAACATGTGTCTGCTGTCGCGGCCTGTTATCCTGGTCAAGGTAGAAATATCTGTCGCAAGATATGACCAGCGCGCGGGAGGCCGTTGCCTTCCTCCCTGCTCCAATCACAGATTTCCCTCCAGCCCTGAGCTTGCTCACCAACGGAACGAAGTCGCTATCAGAAGAAGCGATCACAAAGGTGTCTATGGGAGATTGATAAAGGAGGTCAACAGCATCAATGACAAGCCGGATATCGCTGGAGTTCTTGCCTGACCCGGTCATATGAAAGAGGTGGATGGGTTCAATGCCAAGCTGGAGAACCTGTTCCCGTGCGTTGCGTGCAGTAGACCAGTCGGCATAGGCCCTCTTGATAGTGATGCGGCCGATATCCGATATCTGGTCGAACAACCATTGAATCGAACTCAGTCCCACGTTCTCAAGGTCAATGAGGACAGCCACTTGACGCTCGGTATTCGCCCCTCCGTTGTTCACCATAATCAACTCCTGTCGTCTGGCGCAATCCCAGGCACGCGGACTCGCTCTCTGACACCTATTCGATAGAGACTAGCTCGATCTCGAAGGTCAGGGACTGTCCTGCCAACCTGTGGTTGGCGTCGACCTTGAACGTCTCGCTATTTATCTCAAGGATCAGCCCCTGGACGCCGTTCTGAAACAGCACGCTACCGCCCACTGTGAGACCTTCGGGCAACTGGTCTATGGGAAAATCGATAATTAAGTCGTCACTTGGCATCCCATAAGCGTCCTCAGGCTCCAGTCGTACCGTTTTGGATTCGCCCACCTTCATGCCATTGACCGCGGCGTCAAACCCCGCGATCATCTCGCGAGCGCCAATGGTAAAGCTAAGTGTTCCTCGATCACGGGAGGAGTCGAACTCCTCGCCGCTATCCAGTGTCCCTGTGTAGTGAACAGACACGCGATCCCCGTCCATAGATGCTCTATCCACAGTTGGAGTAGAAACGGTGGTTGGAGTCGGTTTGGTCTGTGAGCAAGCCGCAATTGCAAAAACACATAGCACCAGCACTATAGCAAAATGGAGCCTCTTCCGCATGGCACCAATTATAGCGGGTTTCCTCCGCAGGGCAATCCCATTACAATACGTGATGTGAACAGTTCTATTCGAAACACCATTGTGGGTGTCGGCGGCGGCGGCATAGTGGGAGCCGCGATATGGGGAGCAATCGAGATGTTCGACATATCGTGGTTACTCGCGTGGATTATCGCGGGGGCAACGGTCGGAGGATTTGAAGCGTCGGCATGGATGATTGTGAAACGCCGAATCGGGACAAGCAACACCCAGTACGGTTCAGCAGAGGAGTATCGGTCTACGTCATCAAGAGGCGACATGAAAAGGAACCTAGCCATCCTCATAGGCGCGGCGTTCTTTGGCATTGTGGCCGCCATCCACGGTGTCACGGCAACCGCAGCCTCATCCATGATATTCCTCGGCATCCTCTGGCTTTTCGTTCCAACCCCCCTGGTCTTCCTGGCCAGCATGTGGCGTCCATTGGCCCGCTATCGCAAACTCTCCAACTGGTATCTGGCCACCTCCACAGTTCTCAGCATTTTGGTGCTCGCGGGCGTCGGTTGGATCGGCTCCGAGCGCGGCATCCACCCATCCCTGAGCGATGACCTGCCCGTATTGGCAGACTACCCTCAACTGGAAGCGGCTCTTGAGAACGTGACCTTCCAGAGCAGTGACGGCACACTCCTATCCGGCTGGTTTATCCCGGGCGAGAGTCCCAAGACCGTAATCCTGCTGCACGGGTTCACGGACATAAGAGACAAGATGCTTCCACACGCCGACTTCCTCCACGATGCGGGGTACTCCGTACTCCTGTTTGATTTCCGCAGCCGCGGTCAGAGCGCGGGCGACGCCGTCACACTGGGCTTTCATGAGCAGGGCGACGTTCAAGGCGCGGTGCAGTACCTGAAGGACCGCCAGGACGCCGACGGTGAAAGCGTGGGAGTGCTTGGCATCTCCATGGGCGGTGCCACCGCCATCCTGGGCGCCGCGGAGACCCCGGAGCTGACCGCGGTGGTCTCCGAGTCCGCCTTCAAGAGCGTGGACAGCGCAATCGCCAGCAGCTTCGAGCACTTCATCGACCTGCCTGCCTTCCCCTTCGCACCCATCACGGTGCTCATCATCGAGAAGCGCCTTGGCATCAAGGCTGACCAGGTGGTGCCGGAAGACCGTGTGGGCCTCATCAGCCCAAGGCCGGTGTTCATCATCCACGGTCAGGAAGACGAGACCATTGTTCCAGGGGATGCCGAGGCCATCTACGCCGCGGCCAAGGAGCCCAAGGAGGACCTGTGGTTTATCCCTGGAGCAGGCCACGCCGAGGGAGTGGAGATTGCTCCCGAAGAGTACGCCAAAAGAGTGGTGGACTTCTTCAACCTCTACCTGGAGCCATAGGGAAGGCAATCAGCCAGCGCGGCAGCCTCCCGTCTGCAAGCAACGCTTTCAGGAAGATAGCTTTCTCCCCAGGTGTACATCTGGGGAGAAAGCATGATAATCCGCACGCGTAGGCCAATATCTAACCATAAGGGGATTACACCCTTCGACAGGATCAGGGTTGAGCAAGGGGAAAGTCCGGTTCGCCAGGCCAGTGCAGCAGCTTATTGTGGGAGCAGGGCGTGCCCTGCCGGCTCATGGCAGGCTAAGTGCGTAACCTTGCAAAATTTAGCCCGGACGGGTATTTGTTCCCTGGTCTGAAGCCTTTTGAATGGCATCTATGAGCTTGTGGCGCATCACAGCGGTGTCGAAGTCGGGCTCCGCCCGCTGTCCTGAGCGAATGGCCTCTCCAAGCCGTCTGTACATCTGGGCAACGTTGAATGGCGGGCCTTGAGGCACGCTATCCGGCACCCAGGTCAACCGTTCCGGGATCGGCAGTTCCTGAAGGCCGCTCTCGCCTGCCTTGCCACCCAGCAGACGGCTATCGTTGCCCTCCACAACCAGCGTCCCCTCCCGTCCGTAAATCTCCAGGCGCTGTCCACTGCCGTGAGCCGGTTGGGAGGATACGTGAGCCGACACCACCGCGCCGTTTGCCAGCTTGCCGCTGACGAGAATATTGTCAGGTGAGGTCACTTCCACGTAACGATTGGTGTCGCTTTCGAACCACCTGTTCGTCTGAGTGCTGACCACGCCGGACACGTCCACAAGCTCGCCGACGCACATGCTCAGGGCATCTATGACGTGCCCGAAGGAGATGGTCATGGTATTTGCGCCCTTGGCCACATCACTCATCCACGTCCTGTCGGAGGTGCGGGTCGCTCCTCCGGTGCCCATCTGGCTCAGATGGCAGGACACCACCTCACCGATGTAGCCCTCCTCGATCAACTCCTTGGCCCTCAGATAAATGGGAGAGCAGCGCCTCTGCAAGCCAGCTAAAGTGCGGACACCCTTGGCTCGGGCCAGTTCCGCCATCTCCTCGGCCTCAGCCAGGTTCGCACCAAGGGGCCACTCGGTGAAGACGTGCTTGCCCGCATTAAGGGCAGCCATGGTCATCTCATGGTGGAAAGGCACACGCACCACAACCGACACCACGTCGATGTCCGGGTGCGCCACCATCTCATGGTAATCGTGGAAGGCCAGCCGTGCCCCAAACTTCTCCTTGGAGGCCGCAGCCGTCTCCGGGCGAGAGGTGCACACCGCGGTCAGATCAAACTCCGGCAGAGCCAGGACAGCAGGAATGTGGGCCCTTGGGCCCCATCCGTTGTTGACGTTAGCTCCGATGATTCCCACACGTATCTTCTGATCAGACATGGTTCCTCCTGTGCTCAGTTATGTATGACAAATCCAGCTACGTCAGTCGGTAGTCAATGGGAAGCTGGATGGTCGTAAGACCTCCAGTGTAGTTTTGTACATGGAAAGTATGAGGTGGACCCCATCATTAGGACAGAACAGGGGCTTTGTTAAGATCGTGTCCCACTGGTTTCAGGGTA
>JAQBZZ010000013.1 GCA_027622595.1 Chloroflexota bacterium | reverse complement strand
TATACGAGGAGCTCCTTCACCCCAATCTCTCGGGTCCCGAAGTGTCCAATAAGTGCTGACACCCTACACTCAGAGGGTCTGCCCAGTAGCTGTCAAACCCTCCACGAAGCGTCCCATGACCCCATAGTAGTGGTGTCACGGGAGCCGTTATCGGAGACTGTGGCTGCGGCCTGCTTCGATGCGGGTGCAGGGGCACGGCTCCTGCGAAGCACCAGCCCCATCCTTCTGCTCTCGTGGGCACGGGCGCTGACACGTAGATTTTAGGGTGGTTCTAAAAGGCGTATCCAACCCATCTTGCAAAACCTGCGAAGCTGAAGACCTATCGTGGACACCCATATGGGTATGATTTATTCCAGTTCACTCATCTGCGAGGTTACGCGAATGCCAAAGGCTACTTTGTACTGGTGGAGCCGCTGATCAACCTGTCGTAAGGTGAGAGCGTGGCTCCACGAAAAGGGTGTAGACGTTGAGGAACGGGACTTTTTTCAAAACCGCCTCTGCGAGGATGAACTGCGTCAGCTTTTCAAGGGGGAAAAACTATCTGAGGTCTTCTCATGGAACAGCCCGTCTTTCAAGGCACTGGGTCTCTCTGCCGATAACCTGGACGACGAAGCTCTGATGCAACTGATGCTCAAGGAGCCGCGCCTCATCAGACGCCCACTTGTGAAGGTTGGAGACCGTCTCGTCGTAGGGGGTTCGCAACAAGCACTGAACGAGGCATTCCCGTAATCTCTATGCTGACTCACGCTGCTCAGGCTCTAGCAGCCCTGACAGTTACGAATCAGTGGCCTTTCCGTTTGCCATGTAGACGCTCCTAGGACGGGAGTGACCTGGGATAGCTGTTCACCTCTTTTTCAACGGATGCTTCTCTTCCGCCAATGTCACGGACGGCGGGTATGGTTGCCTGGCATTTGGCACACCAGAGTTGGTCCACAGCCGAAAGCATAAGGTTTTCCTTCTTCTCCGAGAAGGTCCCGACCTCTGAGTTACAAACCCCACAAAGTTGGATCACCTCAATCATGTCTCCAGCCATTTCCCCCTCCGAGTTCTATGTTTTATGCAATTACGCCGCATATCCAGGGCAGGCCAAGTGCCTGCCGATCATACTATATTTTCCACCATAGACGACAGTTGGCAGATTGATGCAGTTCTCTCACACGTCGAGTTTATCCAGCAGCCTTGCTGCCCACTGTTGCAGCACATCGTCCACATCTGCACCACAGTGAGGGCACTCTGAGTCCCCGAATCGAATACGAGTTCCACACCGACTACAAGCCAGAACTTCGTACAGGCTATTCAATATTTTGATTATCTGAGCGTCCTTATTCAACCTGAACCTCTCAACTTTTCTTTTCCCCACACCCACGGGAGGTGTATACAGAATAATTGCAAGATCACCATTCTAACAGCCATGACAGAAACTTGCCGAGATTCATCCGATTCAATAAATAGACACCACACCAAAATCCAACACCCAGCATCCAACCGTATAACCCTTTAAATGCTTAAGGCACAAGCAAGGCAAGAGATACACCGCTGATTTATGTCTCCCCAAAAGGAGAAAAGAACTGCTAGACTAGACCACAGCTTTTCTAGGCACTACACTATACGGACATAAGCCGAATTACTTGGAAGTTGGGACATGTTAAACAGAGACGCGCTATACAGAGGAAGCGAAAAAAACACCTTCCTGATACGGGTCGGCATAACCGTGATTGTTGGTCTGCTGAGCCTGGCAACTGGTCTCTGGCTTGGCAGTGCAGTGCTGGACTCTTCAGCGGACAAGGTGTCTGATTTGCAGACCGATGTCCAAAATCTTCAGTCTGAGCTGGATGGAGCTGGTTCGGAATCTCAGGCTCTCACTGAAGAACTGGCAACAGCCACTCAGGCAAATGATAGTCTACTTGCCCAGCTCTCAGTGGCAGAGGAGCGGGCGTCCTCGTCGCTACAGGCATTGGAGCAAGTCGCAGCCCTGGAGAAGCAAGTCGAATCGATTCAGTTACAGATTTTAGAAGGACAGGCCAATCTGGAGACGCTCAAAAAGATGTCCGACGACATCGAAAAGCACCGCCTTCTGCTGGTGGAGTTGAGGAAGGACCTCCCTGAAACCAGAGAGGAATCGATAACCTATTGGACTGGCATGAAGACCATAGCTGCCAGGGCCGACCCCGCTCTTGCCTCGCCAGCCGACAAGGTGATACTGAAGATCGACAACTACTTCGATTGGAGCGATAGGACCCCAAGCGCAACCGCATCCACCGACGACTACCTGAATTGGCGTTTTGTGGACTACACCACATCCGGGGCCGACGCCTACTTAGAGGCCAGTGCCACATTCACCAGGGAAGCCATGCTGGCGGTGATAACCGAGATGGACACCGTGGTAAGCCGGCTGAATTGAGCAAGAGACCGGCAGAGTCGCTCAGGGCGTCTACAGGTTCACGTCAGGGAATACAAAATACATCGCACAAGGTAAGGATGGAGCCATAATGACAAGGAGATTCCTGAGGGCAAGCGTGCTTCTGATATTGCTACTGACCACGGCGTCTCTATCCAACTCCGCGCTGGCCGGGCATGAGCAAGGCCCCACGTTTTCAACACCCCGCCCCCTGGACTCTTCGCTGATGGAGGCCTTCCAAAAGAACCTCTCCGGCTCCAGCTGGCTCATGGCGGAGGGACTGGATCCACGCCTGACCACGCTCAAAGGGAACCCACTGGGCAGAGAGTTCCCTCCTCAAGAAGCGAAAATCAGGGGAATTTCTCCCCAGGCCGGTGGAGGTGGTCAGGGGCCATTGGTTCCGTACCGGAGCCCCTCACCCAAATTCAGCCGCAACATCCTGGTAACACGGGACTTCAGCCGTGCCCCCTTTCAGACAGAACCCCACCTTGCCGTCGATCCCAAGGACCCGGAGCACCTCATCCTGGGCGTCATAGACTACAGCTTCCCCGGGATTACCACCTACAACAGCATCGACGGCGGAGCCACTTGGGAGGGGCCGTACCAGGTTAAATACCCTTCCGGCGACCTCGGTGGGGCCGGTGACCCCGTGATAGCCTTCGATAGGCAAGGGAACGCCTACGCGGCCTCTATTTCAATGAACGTAGAGGAGTTCACCATAAGGAATGCGGTGGGCGATGCCGCCGTATCCTCCATTCCCATATCGGCTTCCAGCGACGGCGGCTTCACCTGGGCGGAGCCGATAGCCTCCGCCCAGAGCCACGTTGACACCGGACCAGCGACAGTGGATGCCGATGGGAGGACCACATACGAGCTTCTCCTCCCATTCCTGGACAAACCCTGGGTCACCGTGGGGCCCAGCAGTGAGGACCCTGACAAGGATGTCATCTACGTTACCTATACCAAGTTCCTCACTATACTCCCAGTTTTCTTCCTGTTTGATGTGGAAGCCTTTGTACTGGTTCCCAGGACTGAGACCAGCATAGAGCTGGTACGCTCCGAAGACGGCGGCCTAACGTGGAGCGATCCTGTAACGGTGAGCCCCATCGTGGTGAGTACCCAGGGAGAGGACGCCCCCAAGAGAGTGGTGCAGGGTTCCCAGCCCGCCGTTGCCCCAGACGGCACCGTATACGTCAACTGGATGGACAGCACCGATGACGACTCCTTCAAGGGCCGTGCGGAGATTTACGTGGCCAGGTCCGAAGACAACGGACGCACCTTCGTCAGAAACCGTGCATCGGACTTCAACGAGCTCCCCTTCAGCCCCCGCAACACCTTCTTCCGCTACTGGGGAGCCACCTTCCCTCAGATCAGCACCGGGCCCCAGGGAGAGATCTACATCGTATATACCGGCTTGCCATCAGAAAAGAAGACCGACGATGGGGACATCTATTTCGTCGCCTCCACAGACAGAGGAGAGACGTGGACTCCCAAGAAAAAACTCAACGATGACGAAACCAACCGCCTCCAGTTCTTTCCATCCATATCCGCAGGCCCAGACGGGACCATCCACGCCATGTGGGGCGATATGCGGGACGACCCCGTGGAGACCAGATACAATATCTACTATGCCAGTTCCGACGACGGGGGCAAGACCTGGATTGAGAACGCCCGAGTAACGGACTTCCCGTCCAATCCCAACCACGCCTTCCCCGGTGGCGCGTTCATCGGCGACTACTTCACAATAGCGGCAACGGAAGACGACGTTTACATGGCCTGGCCCGATGCCCGTCTGGGCGAGTTCGGCGCCCAGAACCAGAAGATAGCCTTTGCCCGCACGAAGCTCATGCCCCTTCCCTCCATATTCCTTTCGCCGCCTTCCGGCCCCGGCGGCAAGGACATCACCATTCAGGGGTCCAACTTCCAGCCGGACCAGGACGTTTTCCTTGAGATAAGCGGCGCTGTTGTGAGCGCCGTGAGGAGCGATGCCGACGGCAGGTTCACCGCACGGCTATTCATACCAATATCCGGCGAAGGCGCCCACGACTTCAGGGCCATCGATGCATCCGGAAACATAGCCACCAGCTCCTTCTTCATGGACTTCGGCTTCGACAACATCCAAGGCTCCATCGGTGACATTATCGACCAATTGGACTCTCTGGACGGGGCCAGCGGAGGCCAGCTACAGTCCATTCAGGACAGCCTTGGCCAGTTCCAGACCACGTTGGAAGGGGTGGAGGCTGATGGTGACTCCGAAGGAATCAAGGTCTGGATGGTCATCATCATAGCGCTAATCGTCGCAGTGGTAGCCTCGTACCTTGGCCTGTTGGCGGGTTCGCTCATAGCACGCGGAAGGTCGGCATAGTGAACATGAATAAGGCAAGAACACTTCTGTGGTTGGTACTGTCGCCAGCGCTGCTGTTCGCCCTTGCGGCGGCACCACAGCAGGACTACGTCCCTCCACACGACCAACCCGGGCCTGCAACCGATACCATCAACTTCAGCGCCTTCGACGTCGGCATAGCCGCCAAGGAGTTGGAGGCCGGCGCCATCGATATGTACATCTTCAGCCTGAAGACACCCGCGGCAGAAGCTTTGAAGGACAACCAGAACATCACCGTCTACCAGGCTCCCTCATCCACAGTTTCCATAGTGCTGAATCCTGCTCCAGCTCCAGAGGGCGAGCTTAACCCACTGTCCATCAAAGAGGTGAGACAGGCACTTCAGTACGTTGTCAACAGACCCTTCATATCCCAGGAGATATACAAGGGTTTTGCGTTACCTATGCTCACCCACGTTAGCCCCGCCGACTTCGATTTTCTCACCGTTTTCAACCTTACGAAGGAATCGCGTATCTCCTATGACCCGGACTTGGCTAAAGACATGGTTGACCTAGCCATGACCCGGGCGGGAGCCGTGCTGAAAGACGCGTTCTGGCACTTCAACGACAGACGCATCGACCTTAAGTTCATCGTCAGGACCGAGGACGAGCGTTGGGATATCGGGAACGACCTCCGATCAAACCTTGGACTGTTGGGGTTCTCCGTGACTCTCATACCCCAGCAGTTCGGCCCTGCCATCTTCACGGTGTATGGGACCGACCCCCAGCTTTTCCAATGGCACCTCTACACCGAGGGATGGGGTAGAGGTTCGCCAGAAAGATACGATTTCGGCAACCTCAATCAGATGTGCGCGCCCTGGCTAGGCAACCTGCCCGGCTGGCAGGAGGTGGGCTTCTGGCAGTACGAGGCCCCTGAACTGGACGCGCTGGGGCAACGCATCTTCACCGGAGACTTCAGCGGTCTGGAAGAGAGAAACCATCTGTACGTGGAGGCAACACAGGCATGCATGGAGGAGTCCGTCCGCCTGTGGGTCGTCACCGCAGTGAACAACATCCCCGCACTATCCAATATCCAGGGCATCACCGAGGACCTGATCTCGGGGCCAAAGAGCCAGTGGACACTCAGAGAAGCCTATATCCCAGGCAATACCGACGAACTCAACGTGGGAAACCTCTGGGTGTGGACAAACAGGACAACATGGAACCCCGTTGGGGGCTTCGGCGATGTCTACAGCAACGACATATGGAACAACGTCCGCGACGCGCCCCTGGCTACCCATCCCTTCACCGGCATTCCCATACCGTTCCGTGCCGGGTATCAGGTAGAGACCGCCGGCCCTGAGAACAAACTGGATGTCCCTTCCGATGCCTTCCTCTGGGACGCCAGCACAGGAAGCTGGAGCACCGTGCCCACCGGCACGCTGGCCACCAGCAAGGTCACGTTCGACTACTCCAAGTATTTTCAGTCCAAGTGGCATGATGGACAGCCCATAACCATGGCCGACGTTATTTACCCCATAGCCCAGCTCTTCGACATGGTGTACAACGAGGACAAGGCCAACATAGAGGTCGCCATAGCGACCACCAGCAAGCCATTTACCGACACCTTCCGTGGATTCCGGATCACCGAAGATAACAAGCTTGAGGTCTACGTGGACTTCTGGCACTTCGTGGACGACTACATAGCCCAGTACGCCAGCGTCTCGGGTGTCAGCATGCCCTGGGAGGTCATGGCCGCGATGGACGACCTGGTATTTCAGCAGAGGACGGCTACGTACAGCGACACCGCAGCAGCCCGGTTCAACCTTGACCCGATCAGCCTCGTACTGGATAAGTTCGCACGGCTGACGAGAAATTCACTGAGGGACTCTGCCGAGACCACCGCGGTGCCGGAAAACGTGTTCACCATCGGTGGAGAGTCCCTGGTCGACAAAACGGAGGCGGCTGCGAGATACGCCGCGGCCATAGACTGGTTTGCCCAGAAGGGTCACATGGTCATAAGCAATGGCCCCTATCTGCTGGAGACATTCGATAGCAGCGCCCAGTTCGCCCAGATCAAGGCGTTCAGGGACCCCGGCTATCCATTCCATCCAGGAGACCTCTACTACGGCAAGCCTTCCAGAATCCGGATTGTCAGTGTGAACGGAACCTCGCTACAGGAGGGGGCCGACCTGAAGACGGTGATAGAACTGGAAGGGCCGGGCAATATGGCGGTGCAGTACGTCTTCCAGGATCCGTCCACAGGCGAGATTGTCCAATCAGGGCTCGCAGAGGCTCTCTCCGCGAGCCGATTCCAGGTTAAGGTCCCCGCCGACGTGGTGGCAACGCTGACCGGAGATTTGTATAGTCTACACTTGGCGGCTTACACGGACGAGCTTTCCACCCTGTTGGAACGGAAAGTGGACATAGAGTTCGGCCTTGGAGCGCCGGGGGACCAGCCGACGGCACAGCCGGATGCTAAGGCTACAGCCGTTCCGACAGATACACCCTCAAAGAGCGACGGGAGTTCCGTCATAGGGCTGATCATAGGAATAGTCCTGGTCGCGGCGGCCGGAGTTGGAGCCGGTCTTCTATTCATGATGCTGAGATCACGTCGGGGGGCCCTGTAAACACAAGGCGGCGCAGAGTCCTATAACGCAAACCGCTCATAAGCTATCATGTTGGCATCCAGCACCAGGAGGGCTGCAAATGCCCTGTGCAGCAGATACCTTCCCCCTTGATGGGGGAAGGGTAGGATAGTGGTTAGGATGGGGGGTGAGGCCCCCAACTCAATCCTCCCCCGCAGGCGGGGGAGGAGACAGAGACCCCTATTTTCGTAGAAATGATGTAACAATGTCCATCGCCAAGACCCTGGCCATAAGAGGACTTACCCTTGTAGGCGTGCTCTTTGCCGTGCTGGTCATGGTGGTGGTGTCCCTTGGCTGGACCGGCTTCTCCGACAGAATGCTCACGGCCATCGTCAATGAAGAGGTGCGGGGACTGCGTCAGGGACTGGCGCAGACCATCCGCGACGTGGATGAAATAGAGCAGGCCATACAGGAGCAGCGCCAGGAGCTTGAGGCATCCTACGGCCTCGACCGGCCCTGGTTGGTCCGGCTGCCCCAGATGATATGGCGGGTCATCAGGCTTGATCTTGGGGAGGCACGGACACTCAAGACCGCCGAGGGAAGCAGCAGCATCACGTCCCTGATTGGGGAGCGGCTCCCAAGAACCATGCTCCTTGTGACCACGGCATCGGCCATAACCGCCGTCTTCGGGTTGTTCTTAGGGGTCAAGCTGGCAACCCGTGTCGGCAGCAGATCGGACCGCATCGCTTCGCTCTTCGCGGCCACATCCAACGCCCTGCCCGCCTGGTGGGCTGGAATCCTGATGATACTGCTCACCTATGTGATACTATCCACCTTTGGTGTGAGAGTTTTTCCGCCCGGGGGCATGTACAGCGCTCCCCCTCCTGAGGGTGGCCTTGCCCGACTGCTCGACCTTCTGTGGCATGCCGCACTCCCCGTGATCACCATGGTACTCATCTCCGCCGGCTCCTGGACGTACGTGGTACGGACGATGGTGATGAACACCGCGCAGGAGGACTTCGTCACCGTTGCAAGGGCCAAGGGCCTGCCGGAGGGCACAGTCATGCGCAATCACATCCTGCGGGTGGCCGCTCCACCCATCCTCACAGGACTGATTCTTGGCCTCGCTTCGTCCGTTGGCGGGGCCATACTCACGGAAACGGTGTTCAACTGGCCGGGCATGGGCCGCCTCTACTACGACGCAATTCTATCGGCAGACGAGACCGTGGTGGTAGCACTCACCTTCATGTTCACGCTGATATACGTCACGGCCAGGTTCATTCTGGAGGTGTTGTACATTGTCGTAGACCCCAGAGTGAGGTATTCATGAGAGGCGGACTTCAAACCGCCCTGACGGAACTGCTCTCCTCCACAACGGGGAAGGTGGGAGTGACCTTCTTCCTCGTCATGTTGTTAATATCCCTATATGCAATAATCACGAATCCCCTGGACTTCGGCACCCGCCTGTGGAACAATCCAGCGGCATGGGCGGACAATCCAAAGAACGTGCCTCCTGCCTGGACAGGCATCTTTGAAGGCTCGCGGCGGGTAAACCACACGGTATTTGAGGCGTCGGAGCCAACGGAAGTGCGCAACACAACCAGAGGCATCGAGAGCGTCTACACCTTCAACGTGGACTACACCTTTGACGAGGCCCCAACCTTCACGTCATTTTCGATACAGAACGTGACCTATCACGGCAGTCCGCCCAGCACCTCCGTGTCGGTGATGAGGCCGGATGGCAGGAGCCTCAGTCTGTACAGGTTCGTAGTGCCCGCCCCAAGAAACGGCGAAACACCTCCAATACTGCGCTACCAGCAAACTCCATTCAGAGTGCATCTGTCGGGAGAGCCTTCCGTGGCAGTCAACGTAGCCCAGTTTCTCCAGGACGAGTTCCAAGTGAACATATCGTCAAGCCGACTGGTGGGCGACATCGACGAAGCTGTCTTCGGCATCCCGGATACACAGGGCGGCGGCTTTCAGCCCCTAAAAGGCGAGTATCAGATCGTGGTGGTGGCCCGGTCGCAGAACGAGCGTGACTCGATCGAGGGTGTGAAGTTCGTCCTGGGCGGCTCACAGTTCGGGATGATGGGCACCGATTCCACGGGGAGAGACCTGGCCAGGGGCCTCATCTTCGGCTTTCCGGTAGCCCTGGCAATAGGGCTGATTACGGCCGTCATGGCCACGGTGATAGGCACCACAATGGGCATAATCAGCGGCTACACGGGGGGCAAGACGGACATCTTGATCCAACGCTTCTCCGACGTTCTCTCCAACATACCCCTGCTGCCAATCCTGCTGTTCCTGGCCTTCATCCTTGGCCAGAAGCTGTGGATAGTCATCGCCATTCTCATCGTCTTCGGCTGGCCGGGAATGGCCATTGTGATACGGTCAATGGTTTTACAAATCAGGTCGGGCCAGCTTGTTGAAGCCAGCATATCCCTTGGCGCGTCCCGCTGGCGCATCATGCTAAGGCACATCTTCCCGCAGATGGCCCCGTTCGTCTTCGCCCAGATGATATTCTTCACGCCCGCGGCCATACTCGCCGAGGCCGGCCTCAGTTTCCTTGGGCTTGGCGACCCGTCGATACCGACATGGGGCCAGATTCTCGATCAGGGGTTCAGGACGGGCGCGGTGTACGTCGGTTACTGGTGGTGGGTGATGCCGCCGGGCATCCTCATAGTGCTCACCGCGCTGACATTCGTGCTCATCGCGCTTGGCATGGAGAGGGTGGTCGACCCGCGTCTGAGGACGGTGCGACAATGAGCCTGCTGGATGTCCGCGACCTACACATGCACTACGCCACCCAGGGAGACCCCGTGCGCGCCGTCGACGGCATCTCCTTTCAACTGGAGAAAGGGCAGGCACTTGGCATCGTCGGCGAGTCAGGGTCGGGGAAGACCAGCCTTTCACTGGCCCTCATGCGCCTTCTTCCCTCAAATGCGACCGGCTACCGCGGCCAGGTAGTTTTGGAAGGAGAAGACATCGTTGCCCTGCGGGACGAGGAGTTCCGGCGACTCGTCCGCTGGCGCAAGATGTCGATGGTCTTTCAGGGGGCGATGAACTCACTCAACCCCGTGCTGAAGGTGGGCCACCAGGTGGCCGAGCCGTTCTTGGAAGAGAATAAAGGGCAAAAGGGCAAAAAGAACCTCCGTAAAGAAGCGAAAGAGCGGGTGTTGGAATTATTCGACCTGGTGCGGCTTCCCAGGGAGGCCGTCGACAGATACCCTCACGAGTTGAGCGGTGGAATGAAGCAGAGGGTTATGATCGCCATGTCCCTTGTCCTCGACCCGAGCCTGGTCATCCTGGACGAGCCGACCTCCGCCCTTGACGTGAGCATCCAGGCCCAGATGATGAACCTGCTCAAGGACCTTAAACGTGACCTTGGCATCTCGTTCATTTTCATCACACACGACATCGCCCTGGCCAGCGACATCTGCGATAGGATAGCGGTAATGTACGCGGGCGAGATTGTGGAGATTGGCAACGCCGAGGATATGCTCCTGAGGCCACAGCACCCGTATACTCAAAAGCTGCTCAACAGCATACCCAGGCTGGAGTCTAACGAGGCCCCTCAGTTCATCCCCGGAGCGCCGCCAGACCTGACCGACCCTCCAACCGGCTGCCGTTTTCATCCACGGTGTCCGTTCGCCTTCGAGCGTTGCGACAGGGAGAGCCCGCCCGTCTTCACCATCCAAATGGGCACAAATGAAGAAGGACTTATGACACGCTGCTGGCTTCTCGATAAGGAGAAGCGGTGACAGAACTGCTCAGAATCGAAGACCTGCGGGTGCACTTCCAAGCGCGGAAGGGGCTGATAGGCACCATACCCGTCAAGGCCCTGGACGGCGTCTCGCTGACGCTTGAAAAGGGCAAGACCTTGGCCGTTGTCGGCGAGTCCGGCAGCGGCAAGACAACCCTGGGCCGTGCCGCGCTAAGGCTCGTTAAACCGACGGGCGGCCGCATCTTCTTCGATGGTGAGGACGTGACCAACCTACCCGACTCAAAGCTCAAGAAGTTCAGGCGCAGGGCGCAGGGCGTTTTCCAAGACCCTTACTCCAGCCTGGATGCCTTCATGAGCGTGTCACAGATTCTGGAGGAACCCCTGGCCATCCACAGCATCGGCAACGCCCGGGAGCGGACCGATATGATTCACCATGCGTTGCAGGACGTGCGGTTGTCGCCCGTGGAGGAGATGGCGGCCAAGTACCCCCACATGCTGTCGGGAGGACTCAGGCAGAGGGTGGGGCTCGCAAGGGCGTTGATTCTAAGGCCCGACTTCATCCTGGCCGACGAGCCGGTTTCGATGATAGACGCCTCCAGCCGTACGGAAATCCTCTACCTCATGCGGGACCTGCAGGACACGTACGGCATCGGCTTCCTCTACATCACCCACGACATCGCGACCGCACGCCATTTTTCAGACAGGATCGCCGTAATGTACGCGGGGCGCATAGTGGAGATTGGCCCAGCGGAGCAGATTGTCGATGAGCCGCTGCATCCGTACACCGTGGCTCTAATAAAAGCCGTCCCGGAGCCTGACCCTGCGAACAGGCTGCGACAGCGCCCCGTCATCCCCGGCGAGCCGCCAAGCCCCACCGAGCCGCCGACCGGCTGCCGCTTTCATCCCCGTTGCCCGTCGGCCATCGAGGGGACCTGCGAGGTCATAGACCCGCCCCTCATCGAGGTCAGGCCAGGCCACCACGTGGCCTGCCACCTGTGGCCGGAGGGGGTGCACTAGGTCTGTAGTACAAGCATTCTATCCCATCACACATCACCTCCTTGACTTCCCAGCGAGCTTGTATATAATATAACTTATAGGTTTGTTACCAACCAACTAATATATCTTGGCGAAAGGAGAATGAAATGGTGAGGCCTAAAGGTATCAACAGGGGGTTTACCAAGCTGGCTGTCTCAATGCTTCGGGATGACCCACACAGAGCTTGGACTGGTGAGGAGTTGGCGGCAGAGGCACTGCGACGCGACGTGACGTTGTCCGTCGCTAAGAATCCTATAGCATCCCTTGCACACACTTTCTACAAGCAGGTCGGGAACAATATTTTGCCCGAAGTCGAGGTGGTGGGAAGTTATCCAAAGCGTTTCCGCTGGCGGCATCAAAGCGCGGGGGGAGGGAGTGGCTCTTCAGAACCGCCCTCTACTCTTTCCATCCCGCCGAGCGATGCGACAGAATACTTCACGGTTACCGTCGGTGAGGCACAGTTTCGGGCCCCAGCAACTGTGGAAAACCTCACCACCGGCATTGGCATTTTGCAACGCTTTAAGGAGAAACTTACGCCGTAGGTGGTGAAGGTGGCCAATCAGGGATTCAAAGCTGCCGTATGCTGTCGCCAAGCGTGGCCCACACTAATATCATTGTTTCCTTCTTGTCATTCTGAGCCGCAGGCGAAGAATCCAAGGCCTTTGTATAGTTGCCCCGCCCAAGATTCTTCGTCGCTTCACTCCTCAGTATGACAGGATGTGAAGAGGGTGGTGGTGACCCTTCGACAAGCTCAGGGTGAGCGGGCTATTCTCATTGAATGACAGGATGTAATGGGTTGCAACAGCTACCTCCCCTTCCTCCCTCCCATCCCCATGACCGGCACCAGGGCCACAAGACATAGCGCCATCGACACCCTGAAAAACTCCTGGAAGAGAGCAATGGACGCCTGGTTCAACTTCTCGCCATACTCCGGAGCCAGGGCCGGGGGAAGCGCCGCGGTGAGGACAAGAAACCGGTCCATCCCCCACGCGCTCAGGGCCGCCAGACCGAGGGCCATCCCTATCATGCGCGCCACCGTCACCAGCGACGCGGCCGTCGCCTGGTAGTCGTCGGGGCCGGCGTCCATCGCCGTCACGAACAGGGGCGCGATCACCAGCCCGAAGCCGAGGCCAGCCATCGCCAGGTGAATCGTTAGCTGCGGGTCGCTGAGGTCCAACCCCCACCCGCTCAGCAAATACAGACCGATTGCCGCCACCACCAGCCCAACCGCGACGACAGCCCTCGCACCGACGCGGTATGCCAAATACCCTCCGCAAAGCGCGCCTATGGGCACGGCCCCCGTTAGGCGCATGAGACGCAGGCCGCCCTCCAGCGGGCTTTGCTCAAGGACAGTGTTGGCCATCAATGGCACTGTGACCAGGGCTATGATGAGTGCCGCGCCCATCAGCAGCTTGGCACCGACGGCCGACAGAGCAGACCGAGAGCGAAAGAAGACGGGGGCCAGCAGCGGTTGCTCCACACGCCTCTGCCACCAGACGAGAGCCAGTAGGCCAAGGGCCGATACCGCCACAAGCAGATACGGCATGGCAGAGGACGCGGTGAATAGGTCGCGCCGGGAGAGAGCCAAGACCAGTACGGTCAGCACGGCCGCCAGGAGCAGCCCGCTAAGGTAGTCGACCTTTGTGCCTGGACTTGGGCGGTTGTGAATGGCGCGGATGGTCAGCAGAATGATGGCGGCCTGTGGAACATCCAGCCAGAAGAGCCACCGCCATCCAAGGGCCTCGGTGATGCCGCCGCCGTACAGAGGCCCCAGCACCACCCCCATCTCCGCGGCGGCGCCCACGATGCAGACGGCCATCGCTCTACGACGACCCGGCAGCGCCTGCGTCACAAGCGCCATGCCGATGGGGATGATCGCACCGCCGCCCACGGCCTGAAGCACCCGCGCACCAACAAGCCAGGGCAGGTTGGGCGAAAGTGCCACCAGCACGGAACCGAGTGCAAAGACCACAAGCGACCCTCTGAAGAGATTGGCGTGGCCGTAGGCGTCGGAGAGGCGGGCCACAAGGGGTATCGCGACCGTATAGCCAATGAGGTATCCGGTGATTATCCACGATGCCTGGGCAAGCTTCGTGGGAGGAATCTCCATGTCCAGCATGACCTCTGGCAGCACCGTCACCACAACCGTCTGGTCAAGGGCGGTAAAGAAAACCCCCAGGCTGACTAGGCCGACGGTCAACCAGGAGGCGGATTCGAAGCTCGTTTGCCACTTATTTTGGCCCAATTATTATGTCCTATGCCGGAGGCTCAGCAGAGCGCTGCCCTGCACCCATAAGTACATATCCAGGTTTGCAAGATATAGCGGAACCAGTCCTAGACAAGCGTAGGCCAAGCGTAGGCCTTTCAATTCGTGGCCTAGCGGTGGAATTACACTTCCTTCCATTATGGCGTTGAGCGTACCGACCGGCAGTTGCTTACCTCTGTGATAGGCAACAATGACCTGTCTTCCTGCCTCATCGTGACGCCATTTCTGATGGCTGCCCCTCTCTGGGAGACCAACGTGAAACCTTGACGCCGAAGAACCCTTATGACTTCGTCAGCCGTTAGCCTAGGACGGCGTTGTGTCATCAGGCAGGGATTTCAATTTCAAAGACTCTGCCTTCCGGTTTTATACTCACAGGGGATGGCTCTAAATATAGGGCTATGGCCTCTTTGATGTTCTCCAGGGGTTCTTCTTCGCTATCGCCGGCACTGGCGCATCCCGGCAGCTCAGGACAGTAGACAGCGTAATCAGCGGTCTCTGGGTCATACTCCACAATCACTCGTATCTTCATTATGTCAGGTGCCCTAGACAAGCGCAGGCCCTTCCATTCGTGGCCTGATGGTGGAACAAATAAATGTTGGAGAAGTCCGTGTGAAAAATGGTCGGGGTGGTCGGATTCGAACCGACGGCCCCTTACACCCCATGCAAGTGCGCTACCGGGCTGCGCTACACCCCGTCCACCTGTAGAGTAACATACATGAACTGGCCCTTCAAGCAATTGTGCTTGACCAGTAGCCATTCTAAAGGAATTGTACTAGAATTGCGGACAGGCGAATAATCTGATAGGATGGGCACGTAAAGTGCTAGGCATCACAAACCTGCCTAAACACTGGGACATACATACTAAGAAGGACACGGGAGATAGGAAATGGTCAACATAAGAGCGACTTCCGAAAGACTGGAAGAGCTTCGAAAGCTTCGGGAGAAGTCCACCCTGGGTGGCGGACAGACCCGCATTGATCAACAGCACGCACGCGGTAAGCTAACAGCACGGGAGCGCATCGCCGTGCTTATGGACGAAAACACATTCCAGGAGCTAGACCCGTTTGTAACCCACCGAGCAACGGACCTGGGCCTGGCGGACAAGCAGTTCCTTGGCGATGCCGTGGTCATCGGCTATGGAAAGGTAAACGGAAGAACGACTTTCGTATTCTCACAGGACTTCACGGTGCTTGGCGGTTCCGTATCTGAGGTGGTTGGTGAGAAAATCTGCAAAGTCATGGACCTAGCCGCCAAGAACGGCGCTCCCATCGTCGGCCTCAACGACTCCGGGGGAGCACGCATCCAGGAAGGCGTTACAAGCCTTGCCGGATACGGAGAGATCATACTGCGCAACACCCTGTTCTCCGGGGTAGTTCCACAGATTTCGGTGATTATGGGGCCAGCCGCCGGAGGCGCCGTGTACTCCCCTTCTCTCACCGATTTTATCTTCATGGTCAACGGCATTGGACAGATGTACATCACCGGGCCCGATGTCATAAAAGCCGCCACAGGCGAGGAAGTGACCCATGAGGAGCTGGGCGGATGGTTGACCCACTTCACCAAGACCGGCGTCGCTCATTTCGCCAGTGAAGGGGAAGAGGAGTGCCTGAAACAGGTCCGCAGACTGCTGACCTTCCTCCCACAAAACAATGGAGACGACCCTCCCGTCTTCGCATCTCCAGACGATGCGGGAAGGATCGACCCTGAGCTTAGGGAGATTGTGCCGGAGGACCCTAACAAGTCATACGATATGAAGGAGCTTATCCAACACATCGTGGACGCAGGCGACTTCATGGAAGTGCAAGAGGGCTATGCCCGAAACATCATCGTAGGGTACGCCAGGATGAACGGTAAGACAGTGGGAATCGTGGCGCAACAGCCGGCGTACCTAGCAGGAGTCCTCGACATCGAGGCTTCCACAAAGGCGGCACGTTTCGTCCGCTTCTGCGACGCTTTCAACATACCACTGGTGACGCTGGTAGATGTGCCCGGTTTTCTGCCCGGTTCTGACCAGGAATACGGAGGTATCATCCGCCACGGAGCCAAGCTGCTCTACGCCTATGCTGAAGCCACCGTTCCCAAGGTGAGCGTCCTAATCCGCAAGGCATATGGCGGGGCATACATAGTCATGAGCAGCAAACACCTCAGAGGCGACATCAACTTCGCGTGGCCCTCAGCGGAGATAGCGGTTATGGGGCCGGATGCGGCGGTTAACGTCATCTTCAGGGACGAGATCAAGCAATCGGAAAACCAGGAACAGACCAGGGAGAAGCTGAGCGCGGAATACCATGACCGCTTCGCCAACCCGTACATAGCCGCCAGCAGGGGCTACATAGACGATGTCATAGACCCTGCTGAGACCCGCCCAAGGATTATCAGCGCATTGGCCATGCTTGAGAACAAGCGGGAGACGCTCCCTCCAAAGAAGCATGGAAACATTCCTCTGTAAGCAGAGGCTGGGTTATCAGGCACCAGGCATAGCTGTCATCTCCAGGGCCAGTTGGGGCTTTTGGATGACCGGGTTCTATCTCAGGGAGAGGGGAGCTATCAGCTCAGCGCCCGTGTTGAGACAGCCTCAACGGGTATGAGTTCAGTATCTCTTTTGGTGTGTAAGGGAGGCAATGACATCTAGCAAGGCTTCAAATCCTCTAAAAATCACCGACACTACTCTACGAGACGCCCATCAGAGCCTCGCGGCCACACGAATGCGTACCTCTGAAATGGAGCCCATTGCCCCTGAGGTGGACAAGGCTGGGTTCTGGTCCGCGGAGGTATGGGGTGGCGCTACCTTCGACGTCGCTACCCGCTTCCTGGCCGAGGACCCGTGGGAACGGGTGCGTGTCCTCAAACGCCTGATGCCCAACACGCCCCTCCAGATGCTGCTGCGCGGGCAGAACCTGGTTGGATACAGGAACTACGCCGATGACGTGGTAACGGCCTTTGTCCACCACGCAGCGGATGAGGGGATTGACGTCTTCAGGGTCTTCGACGCCGTCAACGACGAGCGCAACTTTGAGACGGCGGTAAAGGCCATAAAGGACAGGGGAAAGCACTTCCAGGCCTGTATATGCTACTCAGTCACCGAGTCCCACTTAGGCGGGCCTGTTTTCAACCTGGACTACTTCGTCAATAAAGCCAAGGTTCTCCGGGATATGGGAGCGGACACTCTCTGTATCAAGGACATGGCTGGCCTCCTTGCTCCGTACGATGCCTACGACCTTGTGAAGGCCCTCAAAGAGAATATCAGCATCCCCATTCAACTTCACACCCACTACACCAGCGGCATGGCCTCTATGACAGTCCTCAAGGCGGTAGAAGCGGGCCTGGACATAGTGGACACATGTATGTCCCCCTATTCCATGAGGACCTCACAGCCAGCCATTGAGCCACTTGTGGTTACTCTCCAGGGCACCGAAAGAGACACCGGACTGGACCTAGCCCACCTGCTCAAGCTCTCCGAGTATTTCGAGTCCATATCACCCATGATCCGTGGTTACTTCGATACCAGCCGAGCGTCTGTGGTGGACACCTCTGTGCTGAGCCACCAGATCCCGGGTGGCATGGCCAGCAACCTGGCCTCACAGCTAAAGGAAGCCGACGCACTGGACCGCATTGCAGAGGTGTACGCTGAACTTCCACGCATAAGGAAGGAGATGGGGACTCCACCCCTTGTCACTCCCACCAGCCAGATTATAGGTACGCAGGCGGTGAGTAACGTGCTCTTTGGCCGCTACGTCATGGTCTCCGGCCAGATAAAAGACTACGTTTACGGACTGTACGGGCTTACCCCGACCCCCATTGACCCCGAAGTGACAAAGCAAGTCCTGAAGGACTATGATCGAGGCCAAGAACCCGTAACAGGCAGAGCCGCCGATTTCCTGGAGCCGGAGATGGACAAGGCCAAAGAGGCCACCGATGGCCTTGCCAAGGACATCGGTGATGTCCTCACATACGCCCTGTACCCTGTAACCGGGCTGCGATTCCTCAAATGGAAGTATGGCTTGGAACCCATTCCGGACGAGGCTAAACCGAAGACACTGGAACAGGTAAAAGAGCAGATAGCCGCGGAGGAGGAGTTGGTATCCAAGGCCAAGGCAGGCCTTCTGGTGGAGAAAGGCTCTGAGGAGGCAGCGGCCATCACGGAGCCTCAGAGCATTGCGTCAGCCAGGGCATTCAACGTTTACGTTGGCAGTGAAAGATACCAGGTGCAGGTGGAGTCGCTGAGCGATGGTGGAGTTACAGCACCGGCGGGATACACCATCACCCCTGTCTCCCCGCCTCCGATTGCGGCCCCACCGGCGCAGCCCCCGGCACCTCAACCAGCCCCTGTCCCGGTGGCCCCTGCTCCGGCTCCCGTCTCGCAGGTGGACGGCACTGCCATCACGGCGCCCATGCCTGGGATACTGATCCGTTACGCAGTAGAGGTGGGGCAACAGGTAAAGAAAGGTGCACCTGTTCTCTTCTTAGAGGCAATGAAAATGGAGAACTCCCTCCCGTCTCCAATAGATGGTACGGTGAAGGAGCTAAAGGTATCGCCGGGTACATGGGTAAAAAAGAACGACGTACTTGCCATAATAGGCTAGGACAGGGACCCACCATCGTCCAATAGAACACCCATGGGCGAGGCATGACTTGCACCGGCTTCTAGAACGATTCCCGGCAAAGGAGGCCATAATTGGTGAACAAGCAGGCAATAGAAGCAGCCAAAGAGCATTTCGGCAAGGTGCTGGAGGAACAGCTGGAACGGGTGGAGCGTCTCAAGTCTGAAGAGGACTGGACAGATTTTGGGAGTATCAGCCCCATCATCATCGGCATTCTGGGGGGTGATGGCATCGGCCCTACCATCACCGCCGAAGCCCATCACGTCCTGGAGTATCTGCTCAGGGAGCAGGTAGACAGTGGCAAGGTTGAGTTCAGGACCATCGACGGGCTAACCATCGAAAACCGCGCTGCCCAGTTGAAGGCCATTCCGGACGATGTGCTGGAAGAGATAAAGAAGTGCCACGTTACTCTCAAAGGCCCGACCCACACCCCAGAGCGGGGCGATGGCTGGCCCAACATCGAGAGCGCCAACGTAGCCATGCGCAAGGCCCTTGACCTCTTCGCCAACGTCCGCCCAGTCCGTATCCCCAAGGAGAAGATAGACTGGATTATCTTCCGCGAGAATACGGAGGACATGTACGCGGTTGGCAACCAGGGTATCAACGTGACCGAAGACCTGGCGATGGACTTCCGCGTCATCACCTCACAGGGTTCCAGGCGTATTCTTGAGTTGGCCTTTGACCATGCCAAACGCAATGGCAAGACCAAGGTCACAGTCGTCACCAAAGCCAACGTCGTCAAGACCACCGACGGCAAGTTCCTGGACATGGCAAGGGAGGTCTCCGCCAACTACCCGGACATCACCTGGGATAGCTGGTACATAGATATCATGACGGCCAAGCTTCTGGATGTGGAACGCCGCCACGAGTTTCAGGTGATGGCACTGCCAAACCTGTACGGCGACATTCTCTCCGACGAAGCAGGCCAGATTCAGGGTGGGGTTGGCACCGCGGGCAGCGCCAACATAGGTAAGGTATACTCCATGTTCGAGGCCATACACGGGACGGCCCCGCGCATGGTGAAGGAGAACCGTGCCCAGTATGCAGACCCCAGTTCAGTGATGCGCGCCGGCGCCATGCTTCTCTCGCACATCGGCTTTGAGGAACTGGGCGCCAAGCTGCACAAGGCCCTTGACGTTTGCGGACAGTACGAACGGACGCTGGTCATGACCGGCCGAAGCACGGGCGCCACAGGAACTGAGTTCGGCGAATACGTCATGGCAACCGTTCAGGAGCCGGACCTGGAGTCGCGCTGGGCCAAATACTCCGGTGCATAGACCGGACCGTGCATTAACCGCCAGGGCGGGTCGCTCAATAGCCACCCGATAGCAAAAGGGATGTCCAATAGATATGCAGGAGGAGGATTTCCATGCGTAAGAAGATAACGGTAGTGGGAGCAGGTAACGTGGGCGCCACGGTGGCCCAGCGTCTATTCGAGCGTGGATATGCCGATGTGGTGCTGGTGGACATCGTCGAGGGGCTGCCCCAGGGAAAGGCCCTTGACATGCTGGAATCTGGCCCCATCCTGGGCACAGACGCTCAGATCACCGGCACCAACTCCTATGAGGATACTGTCGGCTCCGATGTCGTCATAATCACAGCGGGAATAGCCCGCAAGCCCGGCATGAGCCGCGACGATCTCCTGTTTACCAACATGGACATTGTGGGCGGAGTGGCAGAACAGGTCGCAAAGTACTCACCACAGTGCGTGCTCATCGTAGTCTCCAACCCTCTTGACGCCATGGCACAGCAGGCTCTCAATGTGACCAAGTTCCCAAGGGAACGGTTAATCGGTATGGCAGGCATTCTGGACACAGCCCGTTTCCGCACCTTCCTGGCGCAGGAGGTCGGAGCCTCGGTGGAAGACGTGCAGGCATACGTCCTTGGAGGCCACGGAGACACCATGGTACCCCTGGTAGAGTCCACAAACGTGGGTGGCACCCCCATTACAAAGCTACTGAAAAAAGAGGTGTCAGACCGTATTGTGCAACGTGCCAGGGATGGCGGAGCGGAGATAGTCGGCCTTCTGAAGACCGGCAGCGCCTTCTACGCCCCCTCGGCCGCGGTGGCCCAGATGGTGGACTCCATCGTACTGGATAAGAAACGGATCCTTCCCTGTGCCGCCTACCTCAAGGGTGAGTACGGCATCGACGGCCTTTTCATAGGCGTGCCGGTGAAGCTGGGTGCTGCAGGCATCGAAGAGATAATCCAGGTCCAGCTTTCTCCTGAAGAGAAAACAGCCCTGGATAAGTCTGCTGCAGCAGTAAAAGAACTGGTTGAAGCAATGGCCAACAGGTCTGCCGGTTCTTAAAGATCGTCCAAACAACCAATGAATGCCCATGCCATCGATGAAGTGTGCTCGTTTCAGGAGCACTCAGGGGCTCTTGCAGCCTTCTGGGGTGACGTGGGACGTAACATGGGAGGTAACATGAGAGATATCCAGGTATCGGAGATAACGGAGACGGTAGCCCGTCTGTCTCAGGAGGCCAATTACTACCTCCCTGAGGACGTATTGGACGCCTTGAAGAAGGCGCGTCGCGATGAGGAGGCACCCAGGGCACAGAAGGTGCTGGACATGATCCTCCTCAACTCCGAAATAGCAGCGGAGAAGCAGATTGCCCTGTGTCAGGATACGGGCACCACGGTGCTATTCCTGGAGATCGGGCAGGACGTTCATCTAGTCGGAGGAGACCTGACGAAGGCCCTTGCAGAGGGAGTCCGGCTTGGATACAAGGAAGGATTTCTCCGTAATTCCATGGTAACTCAGCCCTTCTCCGCTCGCCTCAATACAGGAGACAATACCCCTCCCATAGTGCACACGGACATCGTCCCGGGGGAGGCCCTGAAGATAACCATCCTGCCAAAGGGTGGCGGATGTGAGAACATGAGCCGTTTGGCGATTCTGCGGCCTGGTGATGGCAAAAAAGGCATTATCGACTTCACGCTGCGCACCATAGAGGAGTCCGGCGGCAACCCGTGCCCGCCTCTAATAGTCGGAGTAGGGATTGGAGGCACGGCTGAACACGTCATGCACCTGGCCAAGAAGTCCCTGCTGCGCAAGGTGGGGGAGCACAACCCTGACCAGGAGGTCGCAGACCTTGAGGAGGAACTCCTGGAACTGGTCAACGCCAGCGGCATAGGCCCGCAGGCATGGGGAGGACGTTCCACCGCCCTGGCCGTCAACATCGAGACACATCCCACCCACATCACCTCCCTGCCGGTTGGGGTAAATCTCCAATGCCACAGCGCCCGTCAGAAGACGGCAGTGCTGTAGGGCAGCCACCATTATGCTAAGGGAGAAGGGATAAACAGATGAGCAAAAACATTACCACACCCCTGACGGACGAGGCTCTGGCTGACCTGAAGGCAGGCGACGAGGTTTTGCTAACAGGGGTAATATACACAGCCAGAGACGCCGCTCACCGACGCATAATAGAGGCCGTGGGACGAGGAGAAGCCCCTCCCATAGACCTGAAGGGGCAGACCATATACTACACCGGGCCAACGCCTCCCCGCCCTGGTCACATAATAGGCTCTGCCGGCCCCACCACAGCGTACAGGATGGACACTTTTACCCCCACAATGCTTGAGCTGGGGACAAAGGCCATTGTGGGCAAGGGCGGAAGGAGCAAAGAGGTAAGAGACGCTTTTGTGAGTCACAAGGCCGTGTACTTTGGGGCCATCGGTGGCTCAGGGGCGCTCCTGGCTGGAACCATCAAGAAGGTGGACATCGTAGCCTACGAAGACCTTGGCACCGAGGCAATCCGTCGGCTGGAGGTCGAGGACTTCCCGGTCATTGTGGTCAACGATATCTACGGCAACGACCTGCTTGAGCAGGGAAAATCCGAGTGGAAGAGAACCGTCGCTCCCAGGTAGAGCCAGATGGGACTGACGCGAGCGATTGACGAGCCGTGTCCATCCCTGTCAGACGTGGCTCGTCACGTCGATAAACGCACTCCGGCATATGCGGTCTACCGCCCCTGCAACCTCGTCCAGAGACGCCATACGCTGAGTTTGACTTTTGACTTTTGACTTTTGACTTTTGACTTTTGACTTTTGACTTTTGACTTTTGACAAGAAATTAAATGAAGCTAGAGAATATGCACAGGGCGCGTACCATCACCTTGCAAGTCCTCCGAGAGGTCGTCCTGGTGGTATCAGCATATTTCATCTACAACATTGCCAAAAATGTGATCCATCCGGACCCTTCCACAGAGGGATTCAAGAACGCCTAGAACGTCGTTGGCTTTGAGCAGACCATTGGTATCTTTCATGAGCAGTCGCTTCAGGCATGGCTCATGCATGGTGCCAACAGTGTTGTCATCTTCTTCAACTGGGTCTATACCCTCGGCTTCTTTCCAATCATGGGAGTCACCGCCGTGGTGTTTTTCATAACGGCCAGAGACACCTACTACAAGTACCGGACCATAATACTGGTGAGCTTTGGGATTGCTGTGGTGATCTTTGCCGTCTATCCACTTGCCCCACCCAGGATAATGGGAGGCCTGCTGGGCTTTGTGGACACGATTCAGCTATTTGGGCCATCGCAGGACAGCAACGGCAGCGAGCTTTTCTCCGACAACAAGTACGCTGCAATGCCAAGCATGCACTTCGCGTGGGCGCTTCTGATATCCATGGCATGGGCCAGCCACCCAGTACCCATGGGCCAAAGTTGCAGCGATAACCTACCAGACCCTAATGGCAATCGCCGTAGTAGTCACAGGCAATCACTACTTCGTGGATGTGATCGCAGCGATACCACTGGTGATGGCATCTTTCTACGTTTACCAACTGGTACTGGCGCCCTCCAGGCGACTGACGCCTGGAGGGCGCCAGTCGCCTGAGCAGAGCGTTGCAGAAGGTTAGTAATCCCCAAGATCAAGGAGCCTTGCCTAAAAAGTCGAGAGTTACCACGTCACCCTGAGTCCTTCGCCTTAGCTCAGGATAAACTCCACGAAGGGTCTGGGGTAGCCGGGCTATCCTGAGCACGTTGAAACCCCACCCCAGATTCTTCGTCGTCCTCCCCGTACAGGAAGGACTTCCTCAGAATGACATTTTGGCCAAGGCCAAGATCAGGCCGATACGGCCACCCTGGACAGAAGCTTCTTGGTGGATATGATGTGTTTGTTCAGACCCATTGCCTTTGGGTCCATACCCATTGCCAGCCCAACAACCTGCGGCAGGTGAAGAATGGGTAGGTCTATCGTAGTACGGCTCTGAGCGGCCGCCTTGGGCTGGAATCCATCCAGGTTGAGATGGCAGAGTGGGCACGGTGTGACCATCGCATCGGCTCCAAGGCCCTTGGCATCCAGGGTATGATTCGCCACCATGGCAACGGAATTGCGCTCGTTGATGGTGAGGATGGGGAAACCGCAGCACCTAGTCTTGCCTGCAAACTCCACCACTTCCGCCCCAAGAGCCTCAATAACCCTTTCAAGTGAGTCCTCACGCTCCGGATGTTCCTCAAAGCCCAGTGCCCCGGTTGGCCTGATTATGTAGCACCCATAGAAGGGAGCCATCTTCAGACCCACAAGAGGATTGGTAACATGCTTCTTCAGTGTCTCCAACCCAACATCCTCCACCAGTATCCACAGCAGGTGCTTAACCACCACTTCGCCCTTGTACTCCAGTCCTTCCTCCGCCAATATCTCGTTTATCTCTGCCATGTAAGCAGGATCGTCCGCCAAGCGTTTGTGGGCCTGGCTCATCGTGCCCTGGCATGTGCTGCAGATGGTCATGATAGGTAGTCCCATAGCCTCCGCCATGGCAAAGGTACGGGCGTTCAGGCTGTCGCCCAAGCGCTGGTTCTTCTCTTGGAGAACCCCTGCGCCGGTACAGGCAGCCCCTTCCATCACCTCTAGCTCTATGCCAATACGCTCACACACATTTACCACAGAGGGATAGAGTTCCGGACAGCCTCCGCGGGATACACAACCGGGAAAGAAGGCGTACTTCATTTCTTACCCTCCACTTTCTCAAATATGCGCCGGACTTTTTCCGCCCCTGGAATGGACTTGTGGATAATCGGGGGCATCTTGCCGCGACGCAGCGCCCTCAGACCAACAGGGAGAAGGCCTATAAGGGCTGGGAAGTTGAACATACCGAATGTCTTGATGGGCAACCGCAGTTCGTCAAGGCGACCGCTGTGTTTCACCAACTCGCTGAACGACTCCGTGTGTCTGGCCCCATTGTTGTTGTTGAATCCCGCCTGAATGGCCTGGTCTCTCAAGCTCATGATACGTTCCATCGGGGCCACACCCTTTGGACACACCTGGACGCACTCCATGCAGCGGGTGCAGTCCCATATGCCTCCGGATTCGCCGTACATCTTCAGACGGTTGTTACCGGCATCATCCCTCGGGTCCCCAAGGAAACGATAGGCCTTGGCCAAGGCCGCCGGTCCAAGAAAGTTCTTGTCCACTTCCAGGGCGGTGCAGTCAGAGACGCAGGCACCGCACATTATGCAGCTCATCACACCGGTAAGGTGCAGCATGGTCGCGTTTGGAGCGATGTACTCCCTCTCCGGTGCCGCGCCATCGGGCTGAAGCCAGGGCTGAATGGCCCGTACCTTGTCCCAGAATGGCTTCATGTCGGCAACAAGGTCCTTGACCACCGGCATATTGTTCATGGGCTCTACAAGGACCTTGTGGTCATGCTGGATGACGTCCCTGAGCTTGGTCTTGCAGACCAGTTTGGCATGGCCGTTGACCCGCATGGAACAGGAGCCGCAGATAGAGGCACGACAGGAGCAGCGAAGGGCAAGTGTACCGTCCACTTCCTCTCGCACCTTCACGAGTGCGTCTAGAACGGTGGAATGATCCTCCACCTCCAGGTTATATTCCTGGAAATGGGATCCCTGCTCCTTCGATTCAGGATCAAACCGCTTAACATTCAGGGTTACTTCCATACATATCCTCCTGGATGAGCGAGTGTCTGTTCAGACCCTAGTGCAAAATCAAAAGCGCAACTCAAGAAAGATGCGCGAGACTCCAGGCAGGCCCACCCCTAGTACGACCTTACCTGGGGCTGCCATTCAGTGTAGGAAGTGATACAGGCCTTTGTCAACTGCTCCCAGATTACGTGAAGGATGGCGTGGCCTGTGATGTCAGCCACAAAACAAGTGCGGGGGAAACCCGCACCGCCGAATGGACGCTGGGCCAGATGCCCATCCTCCGTGCGGTTGAAGACCACTCCCATGTGTTCCAGTTCAAGGATGTCTCCGGGAGCGTCTCTGCAGAGCGCCGCAGCGGCATCCTGGTCGGCCAGATAGTCACTGCCCTTTATCGTGTCAAAGGCGTGGTCAGTCCAGGAATCGTTTTCGCTCAGGGCTGCGTTGATGCCGCCTTGAGCAGCCACCGAATGGCTCCGGGTTGGATAGACCTTGGATATCACGGCCACATTCGCACCGCCGCGAGCTGCCTCTAAGGCCGCACGCATCCCCGCCAGTCCTCCACCCAAGACCACGACATCGTGTTTAAAAACCTGCTCTTCCACCGCAAATGGCATAAGCACACTCTCCTTAGCCGTTGTCGTAGAACCGCGTCAAATATATCAGGTAGTGATGGATTTTACAACGAGTCGCCGTAGATATGGATCGCCATTAAAAGGGCGGCTATGGACTTGGCATATTCGATCTCGCCGGAGCAAATCAGGTCTGGTA
The DNA here is from genome assembly GCA_027622595.1 of Chloroflexota bacterium. Taxonomy (GTDB): domain Bacteria; phylum Chloroflexota; class Dehalococcoidia; order Lucifugimonadales; family UBA2985; genus JASLXI01. The sequence continues at coordinate 14,794 of JAQBZZ010000013.1, read as the reverse complement.
TTTGGGCCAGCGGTACGGGCACCACCTCTATATTCTCGTCGTAGTCAGGTGCAAGAACGCTCTGGCTAAGGTCTGTGGCAATGTACGCGTGCATGTACTCGGTGCAAAATCCGGGAGTCAGCCAGAAGCCCGCCATGCGTTGGAGCTTTCCAGCGGTGAAACCAATCTCTTCCTGAAGCTCTCTCAGTGCCCCATCCTTAGGCGCTTCTCCTTCTTCCAGGCCACCGGCAGGGGCCTCAAGAAGGGACTTCTCGGTCGCCTTGCGGTACTGTCGCACCAACAGGACACGTCGTTGATTGTCCACCGGCACCATGACAACCGAGTTACCATGCTCTATTATCTCGCGCTGGGACGTCCTGCCGTTAGGCAGGGTCACGGTATCCACCCTCACACCGAATATTGTTCCGTCGTATATACGGCGACTATCTATGGTAGCTTCCTCTGACACTTGGACTCCTCAGATAGTAGTGGATGTCGCCCCGGGGGCGGTGGAACGTGTGTCCGGGCTAAGGCGCTCCGTCAACACGCTGTAGAAATAGTTCGGGGAATGTGCGCGCAGGAACCGGGCAATGTGCGGACTCCTCTTCACCTCAACGGTCTCTCCGGGAGCCAGGTCCATATCCGCACGTCCGTCCACACTGAGCACAGCCTTGTAGTCCGACCGAAGAGCGACCTCAACCACCGAGTCGGGAGCAAGCACCAGGGCCGAGGCCAGGCCCAGATGGGTTGCCACCGGGTTCAGGAGCATGTCGCGGGACTGTGGATGGAGTATTGGCCCTCCCGCTGATATGGAGTACCCTGTGCTCCCCGTAGCGGTAGCCACTATTACGGCATCGGCCCTGTAGGTGGTAAGGACTGAGCCGTCTATGCGGACTTCCAGATGCACCAGGCGAGAGATGGCGCTGCGCCCAACCACTACGTCGTTCAGGGCTTGAAGCGGCTCCTCTTCCGTGGCATTCGCCCCTTCAGAGACCACCCTGGCCTGAATCATGGAACGCTCCTCCACCCATACCTGGCCATCCAGGTACTCCCCTACCCTGTTCACTGCCTCGTCCGCTCTGAGTTCGGTCATGAAACCCACCCGTCCCAGATTTACACCCAGAAGAGGTATCTCTCTGGGAGCCGCAAGCTGGGTGGCCCAGAGTATGGTGCCGTCGCCACCCACGGTGATGATGAGGGACGTAGAGGGAGGGGGCACGTGGTCTTTCCCGTCGAATGAGGAGATTATCCAGGCAGACTCACCAAGACCAAGCTTCTCCGCTAATTGTTGGACAAGCAGCTTGGAGTTGGGACTCCGAGGGTTGTAGATTATGCCAACGGTATCGGCACCACTCATCACGCCTGCTCCATTCGTAAAGGCACCCTGTACACGCTTGCAGGGCAAATCACAACGGTGGTCATTGGCACGGGCAGTCTAGCATCACGCCCTTAGGGTGTCAACGAAGGCTACCGGAAGAGAACGGCAACGGCTTTCTCCGCTACGGTCATCAGCGGGCCGGGGAATATGCCAAGGGCCAGGATACCAAGGGCTGTGATGTACAGGGCGGCCTGTGGAGCATATGCCACGTGGATTTTTTCTTCCCCTTCAGGGTCCACCATATACATGACCCTGATCACCTTCAGGTAGTAGTAGGCAGAGATGGCGCTGTTCACAACGCCAACGACGACCAGCCATGCCAGGTCGCTCTTCATCGCAGCGCTGAACATGTACAGCTTGCCCATGAATCCCGCTGTGGGAGGAATGCCCAGAAGTGAGACGATTGCGAACGCCAGAATTATGGCCAGGAAGGGTGCCCGTCGCCCCATCCCTGCAAAACTGCTTATCATATCGCTGCCCGTACGGTTGGAGATGGCGATGATGGCGAAGAATGCCGCAAGATTCGTGACGGCGTAAGCCACCAGATAGAAGAGGACCCCGCTTGGGCCAAGGGTGGTCTCGCCCACGGGAACCCGTGCGGCGATGGAAGCCACACCCACCATCAGAAAGCCGGCGTGGGCAATGGTGCTGTAGGCCAGCATCCGTTTGATGTTTTTCTGGGCAATGGCCACCAGGTTGCCCACCGTCATGGAGACGGCACTGAGCACGGCAAATAGGGCGGCCCAGTCAAGACTGATCTCACCAAATCCGATGTAGAACACCCTGAGTATGATTGCGAAACCCGCCGCCTTGCTCGCAACGGAGAGGTAGGCCGTGATCGGGGTCGGCGCGCCCTCGTACACATCGGGGACCCACATCTGAAATGGCACGGCGGCGATCTTGAACCCGAAGCCGGCCACTATCATGATCACGCCGAGGAACAGGGCGTGACTGCCAAACGGGACGGTGGCATCCAAGGACGCCCCCAGCCGTTCAAATATCTCAACAAGTTGAGTCGTGCCCGTGAACCCATAAGTCAGGGTCATGCCATACAGCAACACCGCCGAACTCATGGCGCTGAGCAGCAGGAACTTGATTCCCGCTTCGGTGGAGCGTGAGTCCCTCAGGAAGGCGGCCAGGGCGACCAGAGGCAGGGTTGTCAGCTCAAGTGCAACGTATGTGGAGATCAGGTCAGTGGTGGCCGCCAGGAGCATCATGCCGCTGGCCGAGAAGAGCATCAGGCCATAGTACTCACCCTGGAACTGTCTAAGACGGGAGACGTACTCAACCGAGGACATGACAACCAGGGCGACAATGCCCATGACAAGGAACTTGAAAAAGAGGCTGAACTTGTCCACCACCAGGGTGTTGAAGATACCAACCATCTGACCGTCCGGCTCCCCGCTCAGGTCTCCCCAGAGGGATATGCTGAACGCCAGGGGGGCCAGCAGGCCGACCACGGAGACGGCGGCCAGTACACCCTTCCGCCTTAGCACCATATCCAGGATGATTACCACCATCCCTAAAGATGCCAGAGACAACTCAGGAGAGAGCAGGTACAGATCGTGAAGGGTCATACCAATCCCACCATCATGGTCCTCCCACCTGTTGCAGAGACTGGATTATCGGTTCCAGGCCCTGCTTGAAGACATCGGAGACAATGGCAGGGTAAACGCCGACCACCATGATGGCTATGACCAGCAATGCCATTGGCACGGCTTCCACGACCGTGGTATCACCGAGACTCGCAAACCGCGGCAGCAACGGACCGAAGAAGACCCGTTGGACCATCCAGAGGATGTATCCCGCGGTTATGACGATAGCAAACACCGCAAGGGCCGTGATCCAACTCCATACCTCGAACGTCCCCAGGAACACCAGTAGCTCGGAGACGAACCCGCTTGTGCCGGGAAGACCCAGAGAGGCCAACCCTGCTATGAGGAAACCAACGGCGATAATGGGCATCCGAGCCGCCAGACCGCCCATATCCGGGATGTGCCGCGTGTGGGCCTTATCATAGACTAGGCCGACCAGCAGGAAGAGGAGTCCCGTGATGGTGCCGTGGGTGAACATCTGCATGGCAGCGCCAGTCAGTCCAACCGAGGACACAGCCCCACCCACTCCCACCACCGACGCTATGCCAAGCAACACATACCCCATGTGGCTGATGCTGCTGAACGCAATCAGTCGTTTAAGATCGGTCTGCCTCACAGTCACCACAGCCCCGTACAACACGCTAATCACCGCCAGTACAGCCAGCACCCAGGCATATTCCTGGGCCCTTCCCGGGAACATCCCGACTGCCATGCGGATCATTCCGTAACCACCCATTTTCAGCAGGACTCCCGCCAGCATCACGCTCACCGCGGTAGGAGCATCAGTGTGAGCATCGGGAAGCCAGGTGTGCACCGGCCAAACTGGGAGTTTCACGGCAAAGGCCGCGAACAGTAACGCAAATACAGTCCCTGCCGGAAGGATTAGCTGCGCCCCCTCTATGTTCTGCAATTCGACTATGTTGAATGTGCCTACGGAGAAGTAGAGCGCCAGGATGCCAACCAGCATGAAGGCACTGCCCAAGAGGGTGAAGATGAGGAACTTCATCGCCGAGTACTCTTTTCGACCGCTGCCCCATATGGAGATGAGGAAGTACATCGGCAGTAGCTCCAACTCCCAGAAGATGAAGAACAGGACTAAGTCCAGGGACACGAACACACCCGTTACAGCAGTCTGGAGCACCAGCAGCCACATGAAGTACTCTTTGACCCGCAGTTGCACATGCAAGGATGCGAAGACTGCACACATCCCAAGCAGTGCCGTCAGGAGCACCAGAGGTGTGCTGAGGCCATCGACACCCAGGTGATACTGAATGTTCAGGGCAGGTATCCAGTCCCTGTATACCTCCACCATCTCCATGTCTCCAACGCGGCGGTAGTCCTCTGTCCTGAATATTACAAAGGCAGCGACCGCCAGTGCCAGTTCCACCACCGTTACAGCAGCAGCAAACAAGCGAATCTGCCTGGCATCTTTCAGCAATAGCAGGATGACCATCGCCCCTGCCAGAGGAAGGAACACTATCGCGGAAAGCACTAAGCTACCTCCGGTTTATTTATCAGTTCCATATCGAGAACACCACCAGAATTACCAGAATTCCTATCGACATACCCGCGCCATAGGCCTGCACCTGTCCGTTTTCCAGCATCCCGATAACCTGCCCCACGTTCCGGCCAAGGAAACCTATGCCCACCCCGATGCGGTCTATGATGTTTCTATCAACCCAGTCCGTGCTCTGGGCTACCCCCTTGTAGAACCCGCGCCTGGTGATCCAATCCTCGTACAGATCGTCAAAGTAGTACTTGCAAAACGCCGCGTTATATGCAGGTCTTATGGCCGCCGCAACCTTCTCCGGGCTTACCTTATGCGCGTAGTACATCAGATACGCCAGGCCAATGCCAGCCAGCGCCACCACCGTTGACCCGAAGGCCATCACCAGGTTCATTGGCTCGGGATGCACCGAAATAAACTCTACATTGCCAAGAAGCTTCGAGAACCAGTGGGTCGGGACAATACCAAGCCCCCATGCAGTGTTAAGGGGGTTGGCCAGAAACCCGGAAACGACCGCAGGCACGGCAAGAACCATCATAGGCGCAACCATCACCCAGGGCGACTCTGCCAGGTGCACACCGTGCCCACCGGACTGCGACCCATTTTCGGCATCCACCCCACCACGGAACTCCCCGTGGAATGTAAGGAAAAGGGCGCGGAAGATGTAGAAGGCGGTCATAAACGCGGCCACGAGAGCCATCCAGAAGACCAACTGGCCTATCGTCCCGCCGTGGTTCCAGGCTCCAACCAGAATCTCGTCCTTGCTCCAGAACCCGGCCAGAGGGAAGATGCCGGAGATGCTCACGGCTGCTATCAAAAAGGTGACGTACGTCCTTGGCATGTACCGTTTGAGACCTCCCATGTACTGCATATTAAAGGTCCCGGAAGCATGGTTCACGCTTCCTGCACCAAGGAACAGGAGAGCCTTGAAGAAGGCGTGGTTGAACAGATGGAAAATAGCAGCTTCGTATGCCCCCACTCCGAGGGCCAGCATCATGTATCCCAACTGGCTTACGGTTGAGTAGGCAAGCACCCGTTTTATGTCGTTCATCACAAGGCCCATGGTGGCGGCGAAGATAGCGGTGAACCCGCCGATAACAGCCACGATGTTCATGGCAGTGGTGGAGGACTCAAACAGCGGGAAGAACCGGGCCACCAGAAATACTCCAGCGACAACCATGGTGGCCGCGTGGATGAGGGCGCTGACCGGCGTTGGGCCCTCCATCGCATCGGGAAGCCACACGTGAAGGGGAAACTGGGCCGATTTGCCGACCGCCCCCGCGAAAATGCCGACCGCCACCCAGGTGGCAACACCGCTGCCAAGAGCGATGATCTGCACTCCAGCCACCTCGCCTCCGTGGGCGATGAGGTTGATGTCGGCGATCTCAAAGGGATTGAGGCCCTGGCTGAGAAACGCCTCTTTATTAAAGAAGAGATATAGAATGCCAAGCAGGAAGCCAACGTCACCCAGCCGAGTGACAAGGAAGGCCTTCTTTGCCGCTGCCGCGGCTGCTGGCCTGTTATACCAGAACCCGATGAGAAGATACGAGGAAAGGCCAACCAACTCCCAGAAGGCGTATAGCTGAACGATGTTTCGTGCCAGCACCAGCCCCAGCATGGATGCTGTAAAGAGGGACATGAAGGCAAAATAACGTGAATAGCTCGGGTCTCCGCGCATGTATCCCTGTGAATAGACCTGAACGGCAAGGCTCACACTGGTGACCACAATCAACAGGATGGCCGTGAGAGGGTCCATGAGGATACCAAGGGAAATCTCCAGGTTTCCAATGGCAAGCCATGAGTGGGCCTCCCACCCGATTTCCCCCTCGTTGCCCAGGACGGACCCAAGCGCCCAGATGGAGAGAACAAAGGCGGCACCGATAGCAAGGATGGTCAGGTACCCGCTGTATTTCTCGTATTGGTTTAAGAATGGCCTGACGAATAAAGAGATAACGACAAAAGAAGCCAAAGGTAGGAGGAAAATTGCCCAGGCTGCTCCTTCGAAAATCATTCCGTTATGCTGCTCCCGTCAAAATGTTCGTCACACGTTTCTTTTTAGTAAGTCCTTCGACAAGCTCATGGTGAGCGTGCAGGGCACGCTCCTTCGACATAGGACACGCCTGTCGAATCATATACTTTTTAAAAAACTTTACAAAAAACAAAAAAATTAGAGTTTCCTTAGAATCTCCTCGGCCACGTGCTCTCTACCCCGTGGCACCATGATGCGATAGGCCACCCGCTCCCCCCAGGAGAGTATGTCCCCTTCAGGCAGGATTTGTGTGGGAAGGCCCTCCCCTTCCAGGAGTTCCTTCCACATCTCTGCAATAACGAGGTTAGGCGCTTTCTTGAAATCCACCCACATATTCTTGTATTAACCCCTCATCAGGTTGGCCTGTGTTACGTCCACCGTCTCCCTGTTGCGGTACATGGCTATTACGATACCAAGTCCCAATGCCACCTCCGCAGCAGCAATTGTGATGATGAAAATAGCGAAAACCTGCCCCGTGAGAAGTGTGCTCAGCACCGTCTCACCAAGGGCCGTTCCTTCGGCCAGGGCTCTTGCCACTTCAGCCTCTGCGGCAACAGGGTCTGCAGCGATACGCTGAGGGACCACATACCGACTGAAGGCTATCAATGCTATGTTCACACCGTTGAACATTAACTCAATGGACATGAGGACGGTGATAACGTTCTTTTTGGACAGCGCTCCATACAGGCCTATGCTGAAGATGATGCCAGAAAATATGAGGAAGTTCTCCAGGTTCATGCCTCACCCTCGTTCTCCCTCACCAGGGCAAGGGCTCCTATCACCGCTGCCAGCAGCACCACCGAGGCCGCCTCCATAGGCAGAACGAAGTCTCTCATAAGAAGACGGGCTATCACCTGAGTTGTATTCCCGAATACGTTCTTTATTCCCTGCTCGGTGGCGCTGAACACTTCGCCGCTATCCCCGGGCAATACCTGAAGCCCCAGCTGGTCCCAGTCATGCCATTCGGTGTTCACCGCCACAAAGGCAATGGCTGCGAGCATCATGGTAGACAGCACAAGAGCCGGAAGCTGAAAGCTATTGAAGGGGTTACCTTCATGGGCGTTTCTGGTCAGCATTATGGCAAATATGATCAGGATAGATATGGCCCCCACATAGACGAGTACCTGCACCATCGCAAGGAACTCAGCGTTGAGGAGGACGAATATCCCCGCCACCACAAGAAAGGACACGACAAGGAAAAGGGCCGCCCTGAAGATATCCTTCTCCATCACCACGGCCAACGCAGTGGCTACACCCACAGCGGCCATGACCCAGAAAGCGATATCCAGAGGCAACATCTAGCGGCCTACCTCTTCCCAGGACAGGGGCTGTCCGGTCTGTGGGCTATACTTTTTGGCTTCCAACTGGGGGCGGAACCACGTGCTGGGACGCTTTTCCGCCTGCCTGAGTTCTTCAACCGGTATGACCAGGTCCTCACGCCTGTAAGTACCCCGTTCGAAGCCGCTGCCCATGAACAGCGCGTCGTACGGGCATGCCTCCACGCACAGGCCACAGAACATACAGCGACCTATGTCTATGTCAAACACATCAATGGCGAAGGACTGCCCTTCCTGAACGTTTGTGCCGCCGGGATGAGTCTCAATCTTTATGATACCCAGCGGGCAGAACTTGGCACAGCTTGCACAGCCGGTGCACCGTTGCTCATACCAGACGAACTCTTCTCCTCTGAAGCGGGGCGACTGTGGCAAAGCCTCTTCAGGGTACTGAACGGTGGCTGGTTTCCTGAACAGGTTCACAAGAGTTACCGTCAGACCTTTTGCAATACCTAGACCGTACATATCATCTCACCTCTCGCAGGTCCCTGCGAACTCTCACCGGAAAGGGTGCCAGTGGAGCCCTGGTAGATAGCTTGTCCGACATTAGATGGGAGACCGCCACCAGACACACAATGGCTATCACCCAGTTTATACCAACCATTGCCCATAGCTGAACGGTCGTGGGGGTTTCCCACACCAGCACCTCAGCCGCGGTGATGAACAGGTTCAGTATGCCAAGCGGGAACAGGAACTTCCACGCCAGCCCCATAATCTGGTCCACCCGCAACCTGGGAAGGGTCGCCCTTATCCACAGCAGCACGAACCAGACGAAGCACACCTTCAAGAAAAACCACAGGTGTGATGGAAGGAGCGGGCCGTCCCAGCCCTTGAGGAAAAGAGTGGTTATGATGGACGCAGCCCCAAAAGGAGCGATGAATTCGGCCAACTGGAAAGTGCCCCACTTCATGCCGCTGTACTCGGTGTGAAACCCCGCCACCAATTCCGAGTCAGCCTCCACTATATCGAAGGGGGACCGGTTCATCTCAGCCGAGATCGCCAGCAGGAAGATGAAGAAACCAAGGGGTTGAAGAAGTATGAAGGGAATTCTCTGAGCCTCCACGATGTCCACCAGTGACAGGGAGCCAGCCAGAAGCAGGACACCCACGATCGAGAGTACCATCGGAACTTCGTAGCTGACCAGTTGTGCAACGCCGCGCATGGCCCCAAAGAGGGAGTACCTGTTTCCAGAAGCCCACCCGGCCATGAACATGGCGATGGTCGGCACGGTGGTTACGGCGATGATAAACAGTATGCCGATGTTCAGGTTGGCAATATACGTGTTCTTCCCAAAGGGTATGACGGCGAAGACAAGCAAGGGCGACACTATGAACACCAAGGGCGCCAGGTTGAACACCCACCTGTCCACACCTTCCGGCCGTGTGTCCTCTTTGCTCAGCAGCTTGACGGCATCGGCCACGGGCGTAAGCAGTCCCCAGGGCCCCCAGCGGTTGGGGCCCAGCCTCGACTGAAACCGCCCGATGAGACGGCGCTCTACCCATGTGCCTATTGTGGTCACAATCACCACCGTATTGACCACTGCGAAGACAATCAGGAAACCGGCCAGGAAGTAGGCCAGCCAATCTGGTATTGGTGAAACACCCCAGAAGCTCCACTCTGCAAAGAGGTCGTAGAGGTTCCGGTAGAAGGAGTTTGCCTCCCTGAAGGGGACGTAAATGGGTTCCACTACCTGTCCACCTCTCCCATGTTTATATCTATGCTGCCGAAGGTCACGATCATGTCCGCCAGCTTGCAACCGACCAGCATATCTCTGAGAGCACTCAGATTGAGAAGGGACGGAGACCGAATCTTAAAGCGGTATGGCGCTATACTGCCGTCGCTCACCATGTAGAAACCCAACTCACCCTTCGGGGCCTCCACGTGTCCGTAGGCATCGCCGATGGGAGGGCGCACCAGCGCAGGCACATTGGCCTTTATAGGCCCGTCCTCTATCTGGTCTGCGCACTGCTCAATAATTCGCAGCGACTGGCGCATCTCGGCGATGCGCATTAGATAACGGTCGTAGTTGTCCCCCACGGTCCCCAGAGGAACGTCGAATTCCATCCTATCGTATACATCGTATGGGTCGGCTTTGCGCAGGTCCCAGTTCACCCCGGAGGCCCGCAGCACTGGCCCGCTGATCGAGCTGTTGATGGCCGTCTCGGCAGAGAGGATACCTGTCCCTTTGGTACGCGATAGAAGAATTTCATTACCCGTGATGAGCCTTTCGTACTCGTCTATGTATCCCGGCATATAGTCCAGGAAGTCACTGAGCACGGGCCAGAACTCGGGGGGAGTATCCTGGAAAATGCCGCCCACCCTCATATAGCTGAGTGTAATGCGGGCGCCGCACAACATCTCAAACATCTCTAATATCTTCTCACGCTCCCTGAAACAGTACATCAGAGGGGTGGCCAGCGCTCCCAGGTCGTTCAGGAAGAAACCGGTGGCAACCAGATGGCTGACAATGCGCTGTAGCTCGGCAACCATGACCCGCATATACATCGCCCGCTCCGGCGGGTTAATCCCAGCCAGTTTCTCCACCGCCAGAACGTAGGCCAGGTTGTTTGACATGGATGAGACGTAGTCGAGGCGGTCGGTCAGCGTTATCACCTGGGTGTAGGTGCGCTCCTCCGCCAGTTTCTCCGACCCGCGGTGGAGATACCCGAATATCGGCTCCACGTCTAGAATAATCTCGCCGTCGAAGGTAATTCGCATGCGGAATACGCCGTGCGTGCTGGGGTGCTGAGGCCCTAGGTTTATCGTTACAGGCTCGGTACGGATGGGCATCGTTTCCCCTTCTACCTGGGAGACTCCAGGTAGTCCTTCCGTTGAGGATGGCCGGGAAATCCCTCCCACAGCATGATGCGTTTCATGTTGTAGTGGCCGCTGAAGCTGATCCCCATCAGGTCGTATACTTCCCGTTCCTGGAAATCGGCCCCCTGCCACAGGCTTGTTATAGAGGGCACGGTAAGGTCTTCCCTGCCCCAGCACTTCGCCTTCAGCACCAGGCTGTGATTGTTGGGCATGGACAACAGATGGTAGACCATCTCAAAGTATTCGATGTAGTCCACGGCAGAGATCGAGACTAGGTAGTCAAAACTAAGAGCCGAGTCTCCCTTAAGAAAACGACATACCTCAAGGATTGTCTCAGGCTTCACCCACACATCGCGGGATGTCGATTCTTCCACGGCTCCTGGAATAGAATCCTCGATGCGTCGGGCTATAACGTCCCCAGCCAAAACCGTGGTCATCTAAGCACCCGCGGCTTTACCAATCAAGCTGTATTTCTTTATCTTCTCGTGGAGCTGCATAATGCCATAGAGAAGGGCGTCAGGGCGCGGAGGACAGCCAGGCACGTAAACATCTACTGGCACAATGCGGTTCACCCCGGGGACCACGCTGTATCCCTGGTAGTAGGGGCCGCCACTGGTGGCGCATACACCCATGGATATGACCCACTTTGGTTCCGGCATCTGGTCGTAGAGACGGCGAATGACCGGGGCCATTTTCCATGTGACGGTGCCCGCCACAATCATCAGGTCTGCCTGCCTGGGAGAGGCGCGCATCGCCTCCATCCCGAACCGGGAGATATCGAAGCGGGACATGGCGCTGGCGATCATCTCAAAGGCACAACACGCCAGCCCAAATGTCATTGGGAATATCGATGATTTTCGACTCCAGTTCAGCAGTGCATCAACGGAGGTAACAATCACGTTGCGCTCAAACTCAGGGGCCACCTGTATAGAGTCCTTGGCAAAAGGATCAAGATGAGTGGCCTTCATGTCATTGATGACCGCTCCCTCTTCCCTATCCAGCTCCCAGGTTGTGGTGTGGAGTGGAACCGTCACGCCTCCAACCGCTTCTCTCCCCAAGGAGTCCTCGGGCCTCATCTCAAGGGACATCCGTTATCTCCATTCCAGGGCTTTGTGGTTCCATGCATACGCCCAACCAATCACCAGGATAAGGATGAACACCAGCATCTCCGCAAAGGCAAAGAACCCCAATTGCTTGAACTGCACAGCCCAGGGGTATATGAAAATCGTCTCCACATCGAATACGACGAATAGGATGGCGAACATGTAGTATCGGAAATTGAACTGGGGCCAGCGGTCGCCTATGAGTTCCATGCCGCACTCATAGGGACTTCTTTTCACATCGTTGGGCTTGGAGGGACGTATACGCAGGAACGACAGAAGCCACGAAACCACGAGTAGTGAGCCCGGCAGGATCACCGCTATGGCGGTAAATATAGCAATAAGACCGTACTGACGAAAATAGTCCTCAAGCATAGGAGCTAGCTTCCTCCGCAGTCGAACGTTCGAGAAAATATAGCACATGGTCTCTGGATTATCAAGTGAAAAACAACACAATCAAAGCTCATATTCCCTGGATTCTCCACCCGAAGCCATGCATCTCCAACATGCATCTAAGAGTTGAGGGCTTCAGTATGATAGAATTATTTCATCAACCCGCTCGGAGACCCCACTTTATGATGAATCACACGATTTCCAGGGCTACTATTCTGCTGGCATTCGTTCTAATAGCCTTAGTGGCCATAGGGACGGCATGCGGGCCTCTTCGCGTCGGCTCCAATTCACCCACCGCTACCCCTCCCGCCGATATATACGCCGTTGTCCAGTTGTGGAGCAGTATCTCCGAGAGCACCGCTACCCCGGAAAACAACATCATCGTAGAGGTCTGGAACAGCCTGTCCCAGGACTTCGTTGAAAGGGATGACCTGGACGTGCACACCCTCAGCCAGGCGGCGATGGATGCGATGCTGGAGTACCAGGAAGCAGCACAGGGCACACCTGACCCCGATCTCCTCGCACAGGTCGCCATAGAGGCTATGCTGAATGCATTGGGAGACCCATACACATCATTCCTAGACCCGGATGAGTACGAACTATATGCAGAGAACAGTCTTGGCAAGTTCGAGGGGATCGGTGCCAGTGTGGAATTGATAGATTCCCGTCTCACCATCACAAGGCCGTTGCCAGATACCCCGGCGGAAAGGGCCGGGATAGAGCCTGGCGACATAGTCCTGGAAGTGGATGGAGTGAGCACCGAAGGCTGGAGCCTCATCGAATCTGTCATCAAGATACGGGGTGCCGAGGGCAGCACCGTTCGTCTGCTTGTTCAACACTTGAATGCTGTGGAACCCATTGTCATCGATATTGTTCGTTCCGTCATTCAGTTGGAAAGCATCAGTTGGGAAATGCTGCCAGGGAATATTGCCTACGTGGAAATAAGTACCTTCGCCGACAACACAGACGAACTAATGACAGTCGCCCTGAGGGAAATAGTGAAACAAGATCCCCTGGGCTTAATCCTGGATGTGAGAAACAACCTCGGCGGACTCCTTTCCACCACCGTAAACATCACCAGCCAGTTCCTCACGGACGGGCTTGTCCTCTACTCCGTCGATGGGAAAGGCAACAGGGTCGACTACAAAGTGAGGCCTGACGGACTGGCACCGGATATTCCTCTGGTGGTGCTCGTGAACCAGTTCAGCGCCAGCGGCAGCGAAGTGCTATCGGGAGCACTTCAAGACCACGAACGGGCTGTCCTTATAGGAACTACGACCTTCGGAAAGGGCAGCGTAAACCTACCCAGACGTCTCAGCAACGGCTCCGGCCTGTACTTCACCATAGGCCGCTGGTACTCTCCCGACGGACGCCTTATCGAAGGCGATGGACTGGAGCCGGATATTTTTGTGGAAGCCGGCGGTATAGGCGACGAGGACGCACAACTGGAGAGTGCCCTGGAGTACCTGGAGGCTCAAGTAGCTGCCATATCCCGTTAGAAATTCTAAAGAAATCATCCTAAACGATGCCTAAAGCAACTAAAACAAAACGTCCCGAAGCCAACGGTCACTCCAAGGCCATCGCTGTGAACCGAAAGGCTTATCATGATTACGATATTCTGGAAACGGTGGAGGCAGGTCTGGTTCTCACCGGCACGGAGATCAAGTCCGTCAGAGCTGCGCGGGTGAACATCCAACACGCCTTTGCCAAAATGGAACGCGGCGAATTGTGGCTGCTCAACGCCCACATTGCTCCGTATGCTCAGGGCAACATCTACAACCACGAACCCACTCGCCCAAGGAAGCTGCTTCTGCACAACAAAGAGATTGGGGAGATGGCAGGGACTGCAAGCCAAAAAGGCCTTACCTTAATCCCTCTCAGGATGTACATAAAGGGTCACGTCGCCAAGGTACTGGTAGGTCTAGCCCGAGGACGCAATCTCCACGACAAGCGTCGGGCGATCATGGATAAGGAACAGGAAAGGGAGATAGGTCGGACGGTTCGTGCTGCTTCCAGGGGCTAAGGGCTGGTATCCAGAATCATGGTATACTTTTAGTGTGGGTTACCTATGGGGACGCGTGGTTTCGACAGGGGGTGATCCCGCGGAATTGCAAGCCGAGGTGCCGTCCACCTCGTAAAAAGGCGGCAAAAAAGTAACTGGCGAAAAACAACTCGCTCTGGCAGCCTAAATAAGGTTACCACGTCCATCTCTGCCTCTCCTCGAAGGCTGGGCTTGGGCGACATTAAATCGAGGTGCTAACCTTCTCAACGCCGATAGAGATGGAATAAGAATTGTCGGCTGGCTCCCAAGAGAACCTCGCCAGTAGGGTCCCTAAGGAGCGAGAAATAAATTCTGGACAAGCTTGTAGCATATTCCAGCGGGAAGTTCTCTGGACGGGGAGTTCGACTCTCCCCCGTCTCCACCATGAACACGGATCGGTATGAGCCTCAGGAGAATCCTCCTGGGGCTCATACCTTATTAGCTCCACTCCAGACCATTCTCGCGTCACAGCAGTTTCAAATACTGCCCTAAACGGTGCCTTGGGCCTGATCATCACTATGGAGTGCAGGTCCCGAGCATCCACGTAGACTCCGTCCAGCATCGTTAGGACAGAAAAGGGACTTTGTTAAGATCGTGCCCTGCTGTTCTCATGGTGTCCAG
>JAQBZZ010000012.1 GCA_027622595.1 Chloroflexota bacterium | reverse complement strand
CCATCTGCCATCCGAGAGAAGGTGATTGCCGTTGCCCGCGATCGCTACAGCGGGGTCAACCATACCCATATGACTGAATTGTTGGCGGAGCGTGAGGGGTTGGCGCTGTCCCGGTCGACCGTTCGGCGGCTTTTGGTGGGTGCGGGACTGCCGAGTCCTCGGTACCGGCGTCAGCCACGCCGCCGGATGCGGCGACAGCGGATGCCACAGGAAGGGATGCTGCTTCAGCTCGACGGCAGCCATCACGCGTGGCTGGAGGAACGTGGGCCTATCTTGTGCCTGTTGCTCGCCATCGACGATGCCACGGGAACAGCGCCCCATGCCCTCTTCCAAGAGCGGGAGACCACCAAGGGTTACCTGCTCCTGATGCATGGCATCGTTCAAAAGCAAGGCATCCCCCTGGCCGTCTACACCGATCGGCATGCTGCCCTCACACCCCACCGTCCGGCTTCCAGGGACGCCTCTCCGGATCCCCGGAAGCCCACCCAGGTGGCGCGGGCCCTTCGGGAACTGGGAGTCAGCCAGCTCTTCGCCCTGAGTCCTGAGGCCAAGGGGCGGGTGGAACGGGCCAACGGGACATTCCAGGACCGGCTTGTAGCGGAGCTGTGGCTTGCGGGGGCCAGTACCATGGATGAAGCCAACCGCGTCCTGGAAGCGTTCCTGTTGAAGATCAATCAAAAGAGCCACATAACAATCAATAACAATCAAAAACCCCAGCCAAAGGCTCCCTATGTGGGTGCAGAGCCTGCCCTGAGCCTGCCGAAGGGGCACGCCCTCCCCTGCCAACTGCCACACAACATCAAGCATCCCATCCCATAGACTACTGTCAGCCTCTGCCGCGGTTGATACTTGTGGGTGCAGAGCCTGCCCTGAGCCTGCCGAAGGGGCACGCCCTGCCTATCCCAGCCCAAGCTCCTCCAGCCGCTCGTCATCGATCCCGAAGTGGTGGGCGATCTCGTGGGCAACCGTCGCCTTGATCTCCCTGGCCATCTCCGCTCGAGTGTGGTGCATCGCCTCCACCGGCCCCTGGAAGATCGTGATCTTGTCGGGCAGGACCAGATTGTAACCTGCCCTGTCCGTCAGCGGGATGCCCTCGTACAACCCAAGCAGCCCGGTCCTGTGCTTTATTTCAGCCTCCACCATCTGGTCACGGCTCGGCCATTGCTGCACCACTATGACCACGTTGTCCAGCCGTGCCAGCAGCTCCTGGGGCATCTCCCCAATGGCATCAAGCACCAGCGCCTCAAACTCATCTTCTCGCAATTTGCCTGTACATATCTCCGATAATGTGCGACGACCACCTATGCCTTCACAACCCCACCTCTGCTCTCAGACCCTTGAGGATGTCCACGTTGGCCCTGTCCGGCCCGTTGCCCTCCATACCCGGGACCTCCAACAAGAAAGGCACATCCTTGAAGGCTGGATGACCCATGATGACGCGGAAGCCGTCCAGTCCCATATGTCCCTCGCCGAT
The DNA here is from genome assembly GCA_027622595.1 of Chloroflexota bacterium. Taxonomy (GTDB): domain Bacteria; phylum Chloroflexota; class Dehalococcoidia; order Lucifugimonadales; family UBA2985; genus JASLXI01. Next base: position 40,095 of record JAQBZZ010000012.1, on the reverse strand, counting down.
GTTCTCGTGCCTGTCCACCGCCGAGCCAAAGGGCGTCTTGCTGTCGTTGGCATGCACGGCCACCAGGTTCGACAGGCCGATCTCCCTATCGAACTCCTCCATGACCCGTTCAAGGCTTTCCTTGTGAATGATATCGTATCCGGCGGCGAAGAGGTGCTGCGTATCCAGGCACACCTTCACATTTGGACTCGCCAGGGCCTTCATAAGCTGGCCTATCTCCTGAAACTTGGAGCCGATGTGGTCTCCCATGCCGGCGCTGTTCTCGATGGTGAGCCAGACGTTCTCCGGCGAGGCCTTCAAGACCTGGTCCATTGCCCTTACCGCCTGGTCGAATACACCATCGAAGCCTACTCCACGATGACTACCTGTGTGGAAGATAACCCCGGCCACACCGAGTCCTTCCGCGGCCCGCATATAGCCCGTGAGTGCCTGCACCGACTTTGCCAGGTTCTCCTCAGTAGGCGCACCAAGGCTGACCAGGTATATGCCATGGAAGAAGATTGGGCCAATGCCCGCGCTCGCTGCCTTTTCCCCAAAAGCCGCTGCCACAGTTTTGGGAATGGGCTTGAACGCCCAACCTCTTGGCGAAGAGATGAATATCTGGATGGCCTCAGCGCCCATTTCTTGAGCCCTGTCAATTGCCTTGTCCACACCGCCGACAGTGGAAACGTGGGCTCCTACCTTCATAATGCCTCCTCATGGGGTACTGTATCAGCGACTACCGATTGATCAATGGGCCCAACGGCGAATCTAAGCAAGATTAGCTCTAAATCGAATTCCAAACAACCATCATCCCAACTACACAGATGGGGTGACGGTTATTAGAGGTAGCCATACTCGCTGACCCGCCGCAGGTATGTTTTGGCATCGCGGTGCTGGTCTGACCACGATGCAGCACTAGGCCGCAGTATGGGAATCCGAGTTTATATGTGAAAAGCAGGCAACCAAAGGGTTATTCCCTGAGCAGCACCAGGATTCTCGTTGGTAGCGAGGAGCCGTATTGCTCTTCAATCCCCTCTGCCTTTTCCCCTTTACTGCCAGCGTTATCACCAGTGGCCAATGGCTCAATGCTCACCTCAGCCACATTGTCCAAATGCTTGAGTATCTAGAGAAGCAGTGTGGGAGACCCCAGGGAGAGGTTGATGGTATAAGAGCCATCGTGTACGCTTTGGGTATCCCGAACGGTAATACCGGGTAGGCGCTCCAGTCGTTCGCAAATCTTCCCCAGTCCTAGCGAGGAAACAGGGGGCTGGACAGCCAGTTGTACATCTCCCAGATAGACCGTTGCGTCACTGGGTTCAGGCTCAACTTTGCCAGAGACATTCTCGGTCTCCAAGAGGGATGGCGTTGGCTGAACCTCGGCTGTCTCTGGCGCGACCCGGTTTATTTCAAGGGCGGTCGCCTCCCAGTCTAGTTCAATGCTTAGAGCCTGCACTTCCCTTATGATCTCGTCCAGGTAAGGGACCAGTTTCTCTGATGCTCCCTTTGAATACAACAAGACCTGACTCTTAATTCGCTTTTTGGTGTGCTCCAGGAGCCGCTCCGCTTGCCGCTTGCCTTCAGCTTTAATCAGGGCTGCCATTCCCCGCGCGTCTTGCACAACCCTTTGTGCGTCCTCCGCGGCCATTTTGGCCACTCTGCCTGCGGCCTCGGCCTGCTGTTGGGTGGATCTTTGTGCGTCTGCAACCGCGCTGGCCATGTGAGCTTGGGCCTCTGTTCGAATTTGCAGGGCCTCGTCCTTGAGTTTTACTACTAACCTTTCGCCTTCCTCCACCATTTCTTGAGCAGTTTTTTGTGTCTCTGAAGTCGTGCGGGCTATTTCAGCCTCGGCCTCCGCTCGAATTTGCTGAGCCTCGTCCTTGATTCTTCCTGCCAACTGTTCGGCTTCCTGCAGCGTTCGTTGAGCAAGCTCATCCATCAACCTGAGGTGCGACGGCCTTGTAGCCATCTCCTCCGCTTCTTTGAGCTTCACCATCAGATCATCAACGAACTCGGTAACCTGCATCTCGTCGAGACCGTGTCTAACTATTCGTATCTGTCGGTTTCCCAGATTCTTCACTTTGTTATTCTACATCTTCACTCTCACCGCGGGGTGAATAACCTACCGTTACTTCATCTCCCCTTATATTTCCGATGTCACTAATTTAGCAACCGCATGTAAAAAGGCAGTGTTACTGACGTAAAGGGTTAGTTAAGTTTGCCTAATGGTTTGGCAAATTTCGTACAATATCTCGCCACCCCGCCTCGTTCGTTTCCAACTCTCTAAACTGGCATGCTCGGTACAACGATGCTAAGTTATAACAGCGTACCTTGATAAGTCAAACACGTCAAACGACGCCGTGGCTGTCGTTGTTAAAAGTACGTGCCATCCCGATAGCTAAAGCGCGCTAGCTATCGACGAAGCATCAGAGAGGGTGTTGTGCGCCGCCCTATTTATCGGCCTTTTGATGGGAATGGCAGCGGCAGACGTCTGAGAAGCGTGCCAAAGTCACCGCTTTCCCAAACCATGAGAATCTGGCTGGCGATCCAGACAGAGCTGTACGTGCCGACAATGATTCCAATGAGCAGCACAATCAGGAAGTCCTGGATAGTGGCACCACCGAAAAGCAGCAATGCCACGATTGCAAATAGCAGCGTAAGGCTGGTATTTAAGGACCTCCCTATGGTGTCCTGAATGCTGATGTTGATGGTGGAACCAAGGTCCCTGCCAATGCCTCTGGTAAGGTTCTCCCTGATGCGGTCGAAGACCACGATGGTATCGTGGACGCTGTAACCAATTATGGTCAGGACACCAGCGATGAACATCGCGTTGACCTCAAGGTCAAATATCCTTCCTGCGATGGAGAAAACACCCAGCACAATTACCACGTCGTGAATTAGGGCGACAATGGCCGATATTCCATATCGAATCGGGGATGGCACCCTGCGGAATGCCCATGTTATGTAGATGAGGATAACCACTGACGCTATGACCACGATCAGGATGGCGTTATTCACCGTCTCAGACGCAATGCTCGGAGAAACGGAGAAGAAGTCTGATAACTCGACCCCAGACCCCAAACTGTCCTCCAACTCACTGATAATCTTCTCGCGTTCCGAGGTTTCGCCGGATTGGGCCTCCTCCAAAGTGCGGGTGCGGATGAAGAAGCTGCCCTCGCCCAAATGTTGAATCACTGCGTCAGGATGGCCCAGGGCAGTAAGCTGAGAACGCAGGTCTTCCTGGCTCACGTCCTCCTGGAACTTCAGGGTCATTGAAGACCCACCTGTGAACTCCAGGCCGGTGTTGAGGCCATTTGGCAGCAGGAGAGAGATAATGCTTACCAACATCACCAAGGATGAGATGAGGAAGAACCAGTTACGTCTGCTAACAAAATCCATTTTCTACCTTAACCCCTATCTCCCAGAGTTTGACCAGGCCTGGAACGCGTTTCAGGCCTCTCCACCGGCGTGTATAGAGACACGTATCTACCCAGCGGTGAGACGGCAACGGCTCTAAGAAGGGTCCGAGTCACCGTAAGCGCAGAGAACATGCTTGCGGCCACGCCAATGAACAGGGTAACGGCGAATCCGGTTACCAGGCCTGTGCCAAGGCGAGTGCCGAACCAAAAGAGAATCGCACAGGTGATGAATGTCGATACATTGCTATCTCGAATGGCAGGCCATGCACGGTTAAAGCCCGTCTCAATGGAGGCTATCAGCGTACGGCCGCTGCGCAACTCTTCCTTCATGCGCTCAAAGATAAGGATGTTGGCGTCTACCGCCATTCCTATCGACAGGATGAAAGCGGCTATGCCGCCAAGGGACAAAGTAATGGGCCAGAGCTTGAGGATGGCAAGAACGATCACGGCGTAGATTATGAGAGCAATGCACGCCATGAGACCGGGCAGCTTGTAGTAGAGGGCCATGAACAGGAGCACAAGCCCAAGGCCAACTATGCCTGCTACAACGCTTTTCTTCAGCGAGTCCTCTCCAAGTGTGGCGTCCACGTCCTGCTCTTGAATCAGTGTAAGAGGAACTTGAAGCCGTCCAGACTCCAACTGAATTGCAATGGTACGCACGCGGTCGATGGTGAAGTCCGGGCCTTGAATAAAAGCGCGTCCCCCGGTGATAGCCTGCAGGGCCACCGGGGCCAGCAGGAACTCTTCATCCAGGAAAAAGGCCGTGCGGTTGTTTGTGCCTGCGATGTCCTGGGTATGTTCAGCGAAAATCCTGGCGCCTTCGCTGCTGAACTCCAGATTGACCACGGGCACACCCAATGTTGGGTGTGTGCCCGCGTAGGACCGTACAAGGTCATCGCCGGTGAGGTTCAGCGGGCTATCCACGTGATATTGGGGGTCATCGCAATTCTGGGTAATATCTTGAGGGTTATTTAGGCAGATACGTTCCTTGAGCTCCAACTGGGCCGTTTGCCCAATGAGGCGCTTGGCTTCTTCCACTCCGCCCGTAATGAACATGGATATATCCTGGATTTCAAAGGAGAGAAGAGTAGGCAACTGCTCCTGAAGGGCTTCTCGAATGATGTCCTCTTCCGCGGGTTGTACCATGTTCCCATCGTTATCCATATCTGCTGGTTGCAGGCTTGGCATATCAACAGAGAAAAGTAAGTCACTGAGTTTACGCACCACTGCATCCTCACGGCCCAGTCCTGCCAGAACAGCCTCTATGCTAGCGGCCTCTGTGGATTCCGAGAACAACATGCTCAGGGTAACGGCTGGAAATGCCTCTCGCAGCGCCTGTTCGATAACGTTCCTCTCTGCAGCCTGGATGATGTTTCCCTCGTCATCCAGCTTAGCCGGTTGTAGTGAAGGCAAATCTATGATAAATGTGCGACTATCCTCTTGCTCTATGTTAGCGCCAGGGCGTTCTAGGGATGCCAGTACACTGCGAAGTGCATCAATCTGAACATCTTCCTGGAAAGTCACCTCAGCCTTAGTTGTGCCGACGCCAGGGAGCTGAACAAGTATACGGTCCCCACCCATCATCTGTATGATTGGCTCCGAGACCCCAAAGGAGTTGACGCGCCGCTCAATGGTCTTGATGACGCCTTCCATCTGTTCGGTGGTGGGTGCTTGGCCCTCTGTGGGATGGGCTTCGTAAACCAGGTGACTTCCACCTTTTAGGTCCAGCCCTAACTGCAAGCCTAAAATGGTGTCTCCGCCTCGTTCTAGGGTGATGCCCCCCAGAGATAGGTTGATCTCCTGAAAAGCCAGGGATGCCCCTGCCAGTGACACGATGATAGAAATGAGAAGGAAACGCCGTAATGGAAACCTGCGCATTTACTCTCCTTGATTAAGACCAACCCTATTCTACGTCACCTTTAGCAAAAGGCAAAGGTATACCCATGTGATGTATTTTGCAATCTTTGTTATTGCGCTGGCCAGGACATGCCGAAGCCGCCTCAATGCAGGAGACGGCTTCGGACGGGTCAATGAATCGATGCTGCTTCAGTAGAAAACCTACTAATAGGCCCCTGCTCTCCTCCTAGAGTTGCCCTGCCTCCTGAGGAACGGCGGTATATCAAGCTCCGCCTCGTCCTGAATGGCCGACATAATGAGTTGTGAAATGTGCTCATCCCTTGGCATGAAGGGCTCCTCGGAGGAGAACCCTGTGGCGATTATGGTTATCTTCACCTCATCTTCCATCTTCATGTCTGTGACCATGCCGAAGAAGATGTTGGCATCGGGGTCTGCGGCAGAACGGATTACGTCTGCAGCTGCTTGGACCTCCATAAGAGACAGGTCTGAGCCTCCAGTTATGTTGAAGAGGATGCCCTTGGCTCCATCTATGGACACGTCCAGGAGAGAGCTGGTCACGGCTGCCCTGGCGGCCTCTACCGCCTTGTTCTCACCCGTACCGCGTCCAATAGCCATCCAGGCTGGACCGGCATTGCTCATCACGGTCTTAACGTCAGCAAAGTCCAGGTTTACTTCCCCTGGGACAGTGACAAGTTCGGCGATGGACTGTACGCCCTGCCGAAGTACATCGTCGGCCAGTTTGAAGGCGTTTTCCATTGTTATCTTCTCATCGCAGACTGCAAACAAACGATCGTTGGGGATGATGATAAGGGTGTCCACCTTGTCCTTCAGGCGCGCAATGCCCTCTTCGGCAAGCTTGCGCCGCCTACTGCCCTCGAAACCAAATGGCTTGGTGACTACGCCGATGGTGAGAGCCCCAACCTCTTTGGCTATCTCCGCTACCACTGGTGCTGCCCCGGTCCCTGTTCCGCCCCCCATGCCAGCGGCGATGAATACCATATCCGATCCCTTTATCGACTCGTATATCTCTTCCCTGCTCTCCTCGGCGGAGTCCTTACCCTTTTCAGGGTCTCCTCCGACACCAAGGCCCCTGGTGAGCTTTTCCCCCATGCGAATTCTCAGGGGCACCTCGCAACGCATGAGAGCCTGAGCGTCGGTGTTCACACCGACGTACTCCACTCCCTGGACGCGCTCCCGGAACATACGGGAGACCGCATTGCACCCTCCTCCGCCCACTCCGACCACCTTGATCTTGGCTATACCATCGTTTTCGTAAGGTTGATTGCCCATGATGACTCCTCCTTTGCTATGCATGAACCCTATGGGTAAGATTGTTCAACCAGTGCTTCATGAGGAAGCTGTACTTGGAAATTCCATTGCCATTCTCTGCGTTTCCGTCGACGCGGGAATGTCTTACGTCCCAGAAGAGAAGACCCAATGCAGTAGAAAAGGCGGGGTCCTCCAGGTCCTGGGGAACCCATGCCGATGCCGTTGGCACGCCTATCCTCACCGGCCCGGGCCATATGCTGCTTGCCAGCTCTTCTAGCCCTGGTAGCTTGGATGATCCGCCGGTCAAGACCAGGCCTCCCGGGGGAGCACTGTCCAATCCGGCGTTGTTTACTTCGCTAAGGATAAGACGCAGCAACTCGTCAACACGGTCGTGGATCACCTCGCATAGACTCTGACGAGAGACCTGCGAGAAGGTCTGGTTCCCGAAACCAGGCAGTCGTAAGTCTTCCTGATCCTCCATAGCTGCTGGAATGGCGTGGCCGTACTTGAGTTTCGCCTCTTCAGCAGCCAGGGAGAAGGTGGAAAAGGCGATGGAAATATCCCGCGTAATCTGAAAGCCCCCAACCGGTATGACGCTCGTGTGCCATATGCTGCCCTCCAGGAATATGGAGACGTCGCTGGTGCCTCCACCCATATCCACCATTACCACACCTATATCTCGCTCATCTTCTGAAAGGACGGCTTCAGCGCTGGCCAATGGCTCTATCACAAGGCCCCTTAATTTCACTCCTGCCTTGCGTAACGCCTCTACCAGGTTGTCCACGGACGTTGGATCCGCCATGACTACGTGGCTTTCCACCCCTATTGTGGAAGCGTACATACCAACAGGGTCGTGCACTCCCCAATTCCCATCAATGGAGTAGTCCCTGGGGATCACATGAAGAACCCTGTTGCTCCCAATATTCCGGTCGGCGTAACAGGCTTGAACCACCTGTGCTACATCGCCAGAGCCAACAAGACTATTGTGTCGGCGGTTGTCCAGAGATGCACGGGAGTTCACATAGTTGATATGGCTTCCCGTGATTCCCACATAGGCAGAGGAAATCTTCACTCCTGCCTGTGCCTCGGCTTCCCGTATCGAGGACTGGATCACCTGTTGTACCTCTGAGAGGTTGCTAACCATGCCTTTCTGCATACCTCTGGAAGGGACTGTGCCGACACCGATGACCTGCACATCTCCGTTCCCATCCGAGCGTCCAATCAAAGTACAAACTTTGGTTGTTCCCACATCTATTGCTACATGATACGTTTCACTTCTCACCACTCACCACCTCCTTTGCTTGAGAATCCCTGGTGCTGGGGGAAAGTCGCTGTGAAGAGAGAGGGTTCAATCGCAAAGATATCGCTACTTGGTATCCCGCCGTATAAGGCCGTGTATTCCGTTCCACTGCGACTTTACCCCCAGACCAGTTCCAAGATCTATTAGAAGGGAATACCCTTCTAAATACGTTCCGCCACCCGCATTCGGGCGCTTCGACTCCTGCGATTTGTGCGGACCTCATCGCGGGAGGGAGAAATAACCTTCTTATTCATGACACGTATACTTCTGGCCTCTCTGCTCTCCTGCCTGAAGAGATTCTTGATCAGGCGGTCTTCAAGGGAGTGATAGCTGATTACCACCAGTCTGCCCCCAAGCGTGAGAAGAGAAACCGCTTGTGCAAGGACTAGTTCTATATTTTCCAGTTCGTTGTTCACCTCCATGCGGATTGCCTGGAAAGTACGGGTTGCGGGATGTGTCCGGCCCCAGGGACCCCTGGCAGCTTTGGCTACCACTTGGGCAAGCTGAAGAGATGTATCAATGGGGCGGTTCTCCAACACTTCTCTGGCAATTCGGTCAGCCCGGTACTCTTCGCCATAGGTACTTATGACCTGAATCAGGTCCTCCCGTGAGTATTGATTGACGACCTCCCAGGCCGTGACCTCCTGCCTGGGATCAAAACGCATATCCAAAGGCTCCTCTGTGCGAAAGCTAAATCCCCTATTCCCTCCTTCCAATTGGAGAGAGGAGAGACCCAGGTCGAGGAGGATGCCGTCTACAGGATCGAATCCCTGGTCGAAGGCTATCTGCTTCAGATTGCGGAAATTGTCGTTGGTGAGCGTTATGAGGTCACGAAATGCGTGCAGATTTCCCTCCGCTGTTCCCAGGGCTTGGGGGTCAAGGTCTATTCCCAAGAGTTGTCCTCCTGGAGAACTTGCCTCCAGGATGGCTCGAGAATGGCCTCCCTCCCCAACGGTGCAATCAATATACCTTCCACCAACCTTCACCTGAAGGCCCTCAACCACTTGCTGTGTGAGCACAGGAACATGGTATGTCATGGTCATAACACTCACGGATGCTCCTCCGTGATCTCAGCAATAAGCGAGGCTTCCTCCTCCAAGAACGCACTTTCCTGGAGCCATGCCTCCTTGTCCCATATCTCCAGGAAGTCCCCCATCCCAGCGATGACTACCTCCTCACCTATCTGGGCATACCGTCTCAGGGATGCTGGCAGTAGCACCCTCCCCTGTCGGTCGGCCTCAAGGTTATATGCTGCTGAGAAGCTCACTCTGCGCAATCTCCTGTTCTTAATCCTGTTGAGTGCACGGGTAGCCACCTCGCTGGCGAAGGTCTCCCAGTGGCCGGGGGTATAGGCAGCGATGCATCGGTCAAAGCTTCGGGTGAGTACGATGCCTCCCTTGAAGGCATCTCTGAAGCGTGTCGGTATTGATATCCGTCCCTGCGGATCCACCCGAAGCTCCTGTTCTCCGAAGAACGAAAGCGGCCCAAGTTGCACCTTAGCTCCCTAAAATATCCCTATTTATTCCTATCACTACCTAAAATAACACTGCGAATCATAAATTGCAATACCATCTCCAAGGAAATGCGAGGCAATTTTGTTTGAAGTAGCGAAGTAGCAAGGTGAATTATGTAAGAGGAATTCACCTTGTAGCGAAAACAGGGCTACGGAGGGAGTGCTACTCTGAGCGTCCTTCTCGCAGCTTATTCCCCCAAATGCTCTAGAAAGAGGCGCTCCTGTGGACTTAGGGGTGCCCTTGCCAGCAGGTCTGGACGTTGGCGCTGTGTGCGCCGCAGAGACTGCTGTCGCCGCCACAGGTGGACTTCTTGGTGGTTTCCAGAAAGCAGTACAGGAGGAACTGGCCAGCCTCGATACTCAGAAGGTCGTGTGTACTGGGGAAACTGGATCAGGCCGCTGGAGTGGCTGTCATCCTCCAGCGACTCGGTATCCCCCACAACTCCGGGAATCAGCCGCACCAATGAGTCCACGACCACCATGGCCGGGATCTCGCCACCACTCAGCACATAGTCGCCGATGCTTATTTCACGGTCTATCAGATGCTCTCTCACCCGTTCATCCACGCCTTCGTAGTGACCACAGATGAAGATGATGTCAGGGTGTGAGGTCATTTCCTTGACTATTTCCTGGGTAAGGACCTCTCCTTGAGGAGAGAGCAGGACGACCTGGGCATCTTCGGCCCGCTGGGGGCTGCTTTCATCGGCGATGCGCGATTTCACATCTTCCACGCCCAGGAACAGGGGCTCGGGCTTCAGCACCATGCCGCCTCCACCGCCAAAGGGGTAATCGTCTGCCATCCTGTGCTTGTCATGGGCGTAGTCACGTATATTGTGGATCTGAATACTTACCAGCCCACGTTCCATAGCACGCCCGACGATGCTCTCCTGGAAAGGGCCTTGAAACATTTCTGGGAAGAGGGTCAGTACATGAATGTTCATCGTTATCCTAAGCGCAGCGAAGGACCTGAAATGCCCCGTACAGTGATATCCGGCTCAATACGGGGGCTTAGCCTAAATTCACTCAAAGCCTAGTGCGGCGGGTGGTCCTCCACCCTGAGTTTCGTCAGAGTTTCAATGGCGTGTGGAATGGCCTCTACTGCTATTTCCAGAGATTCCCTCACTGCTCTTTGACTCCCCGGCAGGTTGACTATCAAGCAGTTTCCACGCAGGCCGGAAATGCCTCTGCTGAGCATTGCCATGGGGGTGTGGCGAAGTCCCGATTGACGCATTGCCTCGGAAATGCCGGGAACCTGACGGTGGATAATGGACATGGTTGCCTCCGGAGTGACGTCTCGCGGTCCGAGACCTGTCCCCCCTGTGGTCACAATCAGGTCCACCTCCCCGCTGTCGGCCCACTCCGCCAGCTTGGCCGCGATGATTTCCTTTTCATCGGGGACAACTTCGTAGCGGGCGAGGGAGAAACCAAGCTCAAGGAATATCTCCTTGATGGCCTGGCCGCTGGTATCCTCTCGCTGGCCTGCTGCACCCATGTCGCTGCTGGTCAATACACCCAGATTAAACATATCTCCTCAGACTCGTCCTTGGTTAATTCAAATATATCATACACACAGACCAGGGGGTAACACTCGCACCGCTGCCGTCGGCCTGTAGTTTTTGATTGTTTTGAAAAAATTCATTTTTTATTGCGTCATTTAGCTTTGGAATGGTACATGCTCTTTGATTGAATTATTTGGGCGTGTTGGGGCGGTGGAGTGGAAGCGAAATGTAATTGTACTCTCAGAATAGCAAAAGGAGGGTGAGTGGGTAAGGCGCAGGTGACGGGGTAGAGTCTGTAACCTATAATTGCTTTCCAAATGGCGATTATCCCACCAGAGCACGTATGCTTACTAATGTCATTCTGAGGGAGGCAACGACAGAAGAATCTAAGACGGAGAACTGTGTCTAGGCGAAGCCTTTAGATTCCTCGCGGAGTTTATCCTGAGCAGAGCACGTATCGCTCAGCATGACATTAGAGTTAGGTCATCACCTGATGTACATGACATAAGAGGATGATCGCCTTCCAAACTCCCCCAGTTCTCTAAGCGAGGTATCAAAGCCAGCAATGGAAAAATCTATCCCGAACGACGTGGACCTCCTGAGGCGGCATATTTCGGCGGCGACCGAGTCACTGGCCCGTGTCGTGCTGATGATTGTCAGTGGCCTGCCTGGTACGGGCAAGTCCTATTTCAGCCGCCGTATGGCAGAGCGTGCCCCTCTGGCAATCGTTGAGACGGACGCCATGAGGAATGTTCTTTTCCCCTTCCTTACCCACAGTGGTGCTGAAAATGGACGGCACTTTAAGGCCTGTCACTCCCTTATCGATGACCTGCTTAACAGAGGCATTTCCGTGCTCTTTGATGCCACCAACCTGGTCGAGCGCAATCGAAAGCGCCTGTACAACATTGCCGACAAGACCGATGCCAAGCTCATAATTGTGCGAATGGAAGCACCTCCGGAGGTGGTCGCAGAGCGGCTCAGGAGGGGAGAAGAAGGTGATGGCGGCGAGGACAACTCAACCGCCGATCTTTCCGTCTACAGTAGAATGGTGGCCTCGGTGGAGCCAATACGACGGGACCACTCGCCGTGGATACTTCCAGTGACATAACTCCGATGATCGACAAGATTGTCCAAGAAATAGGGCAGGCTGATAAAGACCTAGTGCCATCAATGCTATGAGAACGCCATTAGGGATATCAGGAAGGAAAGAAAAATGGAGATTAAAGCTGTTTCAGGTGACATCACACAGATAGACGCGGGAGCCGTCATCGTCAACCTGTTTGATGGGGTAAAAACCCCTGGTGGCGCTACAGGTGCGGCGGACAAAGCCTTGGACGGGGCCATATCCAGGCTCATCGCCGAAGGGGAGATAAAAGGGGAAAAGGGAGAAGTAACCATAATTCACACGCTGGGCAAGATACCCCCCGCCAGGGTTGTGGTGGCCGGCCTTGGTAAGCAGAAGGACTTCAGTCCAGAGGTGGTGCGCCAGGTTATGGGCACCACGTGCCGAAGGCTGCGTAGGGCCGGTATAGAGAGGGCGGCCACAATTCTTCACGGGGCAGGAATCGGCGGTCTGGGTACGGCAGAGTCTGCCCAGGCCATCGCAGAGGGAGCGCTGCTGGGGCTCTACACCTTCAAACGTCACTTCAGCAAGCCGGAAGATGATGGGAACGGACTGAAGGAGTTGACTGTCGTAGAAATGGACGGCTCCAAGCTTCCCTTGGTCCAAGAATCCCTGGACAAGGGAAGGATATTCGCCGAGGCCGCCATACTGGCCCGTGACATGGTCAACGAGCCATCCAACTTCATGACCCCAACCAACATAGCGGAAATCGCCCAAAAAGTTGCTGATGAGCATGATCTGGAAGCTACGATACTGGACAAGCCTCAGATGGAGGAGCTTGGCATGGGTGGCCTCCTTGGAGTGGCCAGGGGCAGCGCGGAGCCGCCAAAGTTCATCGTCCTGCGCTATCAGGGAGACCCCGATAATCCCGGCAACAACCTGGGGCTTATCGGCAAGGGCATCACCTTCGACACCGGCGGTATATCCCTCAAAGGCGCTGCCGGAATGGGGGAGATGAAGGGGGACATGGCGGGGGCCGCGTCCGTCATATCGGCGATGAAGGCCATTGCCCAATTTAAACCTAAACTAAACGTCACAGCAATAGCAGCCGCCACTGAGAACATGCCGGGAGGCTCGGCCCAGAAGCCAGGCGACGTGCTGCGCACCATGAGCGGCAAGACCGTTGAGGTGGAGAACACCGATGCCGAGGGCCGCCTGGTCCTCGCAGACGCTCTTGCTTATGCCAGGCAGATGGGCATCGGGCGGCTGCTGGACGTCGCTACCCTCACAGGTGCCATAGTCACCGCCCTTGGCGACATATGCACCGGGGCATTCACCAACGACCAGGAACTGCTGAGCGCCGTGATCAGCGCAGCAGGGACCTCCGGGGAGCGTATCTGGCAGCTCCCCATGTTCGAGGAGTACAAGGAGCAGAACAAGAGCCAGGTGGCGGACCTGAAGAACACCGGCGGAAGGAAGGCTGGGTCGATTGCCGCGGCCCAGTTCCTGGCCGAGTTCAGCGAGGACACGCCCTGGGTGCACCTCGACATCGCTGGCACGTCAATGAGCGACAGGGAGTCTGGTTATCAGATCAAGGGGGCGACAGGAGTGCCTGTCCGGACTCTCGTGAATCTGGCCCTGGATTTGGCAGAGGGGTAGAGGCCCTTAGCCGCGTGGAACGCATTTCCAAGCTGGGCGATGCAAAGCTAAACGCAAACTCTTTTGTAAAGGGCACAGGGCACGGCTAGTTGCTATATTTGAGATGAGTGCTTACCAGTGTAGAGCTAGAGTTGGATGCAGAAATCCCCTCTTGCAACGCAATCTATGTAATTGATGAGCCGGGACTTCTCTGCTGCCACCTTCCAGTCCTCCCCATCTTGCCCGGAATACGAGGGGTGTTCCTCCAGCCATTTGTCGCCGAGGAACTGCTGAAGTCGACTACGTCCTCTGTCTGGTATATCCTGTGAGTCCAAGTATTCCTGAAACTCCGAGGGTCCACCCTGAGAGAACCAACTCGTCTGAAAGTTCGCTCCCAGCCAGCCACCACCCACACCTAATGCAGCAATCAGCAACGCAAGAAGGACAAGATGGCGAACGTCTATCTTTATCGTCGCCTGCATAAAGAGCCACCTCATGACTAAAGGCTGTGATTGCTGTAGCACAGCCAATGTAGCATAAGAGAACATTAATACTACTGCGCTGGAACTACTCACCTCCCCTTCTCCTTGCCCTCACACTTAGGAGATGCTAAAATTCCCTTCGTCTGCTGGCTGTTACCGTGGTGGGCGTGGCCAAGTTTGGTCTAAGGCGCCAGGTTGTGGCCCTGGAGATCGAGGGTTCAAATCCCTCCGCTCACCCCAATCCCGTTATTCTGCAAAGCAAAGCGAGGACTTGAATTTGGCTATTGAGACCGTTTCCACGTCCTGGAACAGGTCGACAAATCCATGCCTGGAAGGCATGGAGGTACTCAGAGAGGGAGATAAGAGCGGATACGGTATGGTGGTCAACTATACCATTCGCGGAGGCAGAGAGGTCAGCGCCATATCCCTGCCCCACCGGTTCCCCACAAGAACGGGTCCCACCTGGGCGTACCTGGTGGACTGCCAGGGTTGGACGCTCGTCGACGCTGGGCCACAGGGCGCTATGAACGCCCTGGAGGAAGGTTTGAAGGTGCTTGGCCGTAAGCTGACAGACCTGAAGCGCGTCATCATAACCCACGGCCATCAAGACCATGACGGCAATGTCTACGACCTGGTTAAAGCCAGCGGCGTCGAGCTATGGGCACACGAACTGTATTTCCACTTCCTGCCATATGAGTCCGCGCGTACGGGCCTGGACAGGGAGTCACCACTGCACAGGGCGCTTTTTGAGGTCACCAGGCGTGAGGTTGAGGGGAATCGAAGCCAGCCCAGTTCCTCCGATAACGCACCCTGGCTTGAGCACTACCGGAGCTATCTAGCGGGGCATCGCAATATCCTGGAGGAGAAGCTGCCAATCCACGCCATCCGCGATGGCGAAGAGTTGGGCGACCTGCGGTTCATATACGCTCCGGGCCACTCCGTAGACGAGATATGCGTCAGCATGAATGGGGCGGTGTTCACCGGCGATCACGTTCTGCCACAGATAACCCCCCACCCGACGATAAAGCGGACCTATCCCGAGGCAATCCTTGGCACAATACCCGCTGAACACCAGGATACGGGAGAACACTACGGACTGGCCTGCTACCTGAAATCGCTTGGCAAAACACTGAGCCTCGACCACTATACGACGGTGTTCCCCGCCCACAGGCTTTTCAATCATGGCCTCTTCAACATCCGAAACCTTCAGAGGGCCCAGGAAATCGTGCGCCACCACGTGCGGCGGTTGGAGAGGGTCGTGGAGGTCATTGGTGAGGGCGCGGACACTCCCGCCAAGGTAACGGAAGAGCTGTTCCCGCCCCGAAAGCTCGTGGGAGGCGGGTTCTTTGCTGCCGTCTCAGAGATGGTCAGCCACCTGGAACTGCTGGCTGACATGGGGGACATCCAGGTCTCTCAAGATGGGAAGATTATTAGAAACGGAACGGACAACTTCCACTCCAGGATCGAGGCTATGACCGCTCGAGAACAGCGTCTAGCGTGAGTTTCTTGTATAACCCCCGCTCGTCCTCATGCCTGCACTAGGCCGGGATGTCCCAAAACTAGAGGAGGAATCGTCAATGGTTGAGTCCACCAACGGAAATCCCAAGCGTGTCATGATTATCGTGGCACACCCTGACGACGCAGATTTCATGGCCGCCGGCACACTGGCAAAATGGGCACGCCAGGGCAGCGAGGTTTACTACGTCCTCTGCACAAGCGGAGACAAGGGAACCTCCGATCCTGAGGTCAGGCCACAGGACCTGGCAGTGACGCGCGAGAAGGAGCAAAGGACGGCCGCCGCGGTGGTCGGCGCCAAGGACGTGGTTTTCCTGCGCTATCCGGACGGCATCCTTCAGAACACCCTGGAACTGCGCAAGGACCTGGTGCGCCAGATTCGTCGCTACAAGCCAGATGTACTGGTCTGCCAGGACCCCACAAACCGCTACAGCGATAACTACATCAACCACCCCGACCATCGCGCTGCCGGAGACACCGCACTGGACGCCGTCTTCCCCTCGGCTCGTGACTACCATATGTTCACTGAACTTGTCACCGAAGAGGGCCTCATGCCGCACAAAACCCTGGAGATATACCTTGGTGCTCAGGGGGCCAACGCTACGGTCTGGGTGGATATTGCCGACACCATCGACGTGAAGGTCGCCGCGCTGCGCGAACACAAGTCACAGGTGGGGGAAGACCCGGAACGTCTACAGAGCCTGGAGGCCCGGATCAAGGAGCGGTCGGCCGAGGTTGGGGCTGCTCATGCCATGACCTATGCCGAATCTTTCCGGTACATACACCTTCGCTAATTTATTTTTGCCGTAAAGGTAAAATACCTAAAAGTCATTGCTAGGTGCTGCTCTCACAGAGTGACTGCCTATTGTATGCTTCCTTCTCCAACGGGTGGCTTTTGCCACCTCCGTAGAATGGCCTCAGCACAAGATAGGCTGCGAACCAGGGTATAAGAAGCCATCGTATCTGGTCCATCCAATGATAGCGTTCATGTATCTGTACGCACGGATCGTCCCATACATGGGGTTCATAGACGATCACCGGCCATATGGTTACGGCGTGAACGTGCTCAGGGAATGGGCGCGGAATCTTTTGGACTTTTAGCTCGATTTTGCCTCTTACGAAACGCATGATTGCTTCTCCAAAGAGCGTGAGTGCGACTACTCTGGTGCTCTGGAAGGCAGTGCCACCTCGACCGTACCCTGGATGAGATGTTCCCCGCTCTGGTTCTCCATGAAAGCGTCCATTGCAATTATGTTGCGACCTTCCAGAACCCACTTATCCGTGACTACGGCGCGGCATTCCAGGCGGTCACCGGGCCCCACCAGACGGCGGAAGACGACCTGGAACTTGGAGAGCGAACCCTCATGCCCCATCCAATTGGTTACAACCTGGGCCAGGTAGCCCATGCTCTGCCAGGCGGAGACTATCCATTTGTCGTAGCCTTCATCACTGGCGGCCTCATCGCTGGTGAACCGTCCATCCAGCCGGGATACCTCGGCAAAGGTGCTCACTTCTTCCCTGCTCGGCTGCTTTACGAGAGGGCCAATCTCGTCCCCTGGTTCCACGTCTTCAAAGTATGGTTGGTTCATACTGCTGTACCTCGACGAACGGTCGAGCCATCAACGACCATGACGGTGCGGCCATGCTGGTTGGTGTATGTGGTGCGGCGGATTACAAAGACCAGAGTCCCCGTCCGACCGGTCTTGGCGTAAACATCGGCCACCTGAGCCGTGGCGGAGATCGTGTCCCCTGCCCGTATGGGCTCGAAATACTCGATGCTCTGTCCGGAGATGAAGCCCGAGTTGCGGTCCCCGAACTTCAGCTTTATGTCAGGCATCTGTTTGAGGCGAATCGAGTGGTAGAAACCGGGCGGGGCTATGATGGCACCGTATGGGCCAGCCTTTGCGGCCTTCTCGTCCAGATACAGGGGGTTGGTCTCACCCATGGCATTGGCATATGCCACGATCTCCTTCTTGGTTATCCTGTGGGAACCGACTGGCACATCAACGCCTATGACGCTCCTGTCGAACTCTATGCCTTCCAATACGCCTCCGCTGGACATTGGCTGTATCCTCCCTGATATTTGCAGGCTAGATATGCTCAGGGCTTGTGAGAAAATCCCGGACTCCGCATTCAGGGGAACTCCATCCCAGATTGCCATCCTTCGACTACGCTCAGGACAGGCGGGCGGGGACGTCCTCGCAATGACAATTCCCTCACAAGCTTTAAGGCGTCCAGTATACGGAAATAGCACGCACTTGGCGATATCTGTGCGAGGGACTCTTCACCAGCCTGAGGCTTTGAGGGATGGCTGGTCTTCGTTATTTTAGTCGTTTAGGACAGCATCAAGGGCTTCGCCAGTTCCCGGGACGACTGTACGCGGAAGAAGTTATTGGACCGCTGATACAGTCGTGGAGCGGCTTTCGATTCGGAGGTATTCGTCAATGGCGGCGGCGGCTCGTTTTCCTGCGCCTGCGGCCAGGATGACGGTGGCGGAACCGGTGGTAACCTCACCTCCGGCGAAGACGCCTCGTCTGGTTGTGGCTCCTGTCTCCGGGTCGACGACGATGTGCCCCGCAACGTTGGTGGTCAGCCCCGGTGTGGACTGGCCGACCGTGGGATTGGCATTGGTGCCAAGGGCCATGACCACCATGTCCAACTCCATAATGAACAGGGAATCTGGAATGGGAGTGGGCCGCCGCCTACCAGATTCATCGGGTTCGCCAAGCTCCATACGGACGCACTCCATCGCATATACAAATCCGTCTTCATTTCCCAGGATACGGACTGGATTGGTCTGCCACTCAAATACGGCCCCTTCTTCCTCGGCGTCACGGTAGTCCTCAATGCGGGCGGTCATCTCCTTATCCGAGCGACGGTATACCACGGAGGCCTCGCGAGCGCCAACACGGATGGCGGTGCGCACCACATCCATCGCCGTGTCTCCAGCGCCAATGACTGCCATACGGCCTCCCATCTTCATCGGCGTGTCATATTCAGGGAAGCGGTTTGCCCTCATCAGGTTCACTCGCGTAAGAAACTCATTGGCGGAGTAGACACCCTTGAAGTTCTCGCCTGGGATGCCCATGAACTTGGGAGAACCGGCCCCACTTCCGACGAATACTGCCCCGTACCCCATCTCATTCATGAGTTGGTCGATGGTGATGGTCTTACCTATCACAATGTTGTTTCGAAGCTCAACTCCCTGGAGCTTGAGCTTGTCTATCTCAGCGGCGACGATGGTCTTGGGCAACCGGAATTCCGGGATGCCGTACATGAGGACTCCACCGGAAGCATGAAGCGCTTCGAAAAGAGTGACCTGATATCCCAACCGGGCCAGGTCTCCCGCCACAGTGAGGCTGGCAGGGCCTGTGCCCACCACGGCAACTTTTTGGCCGTCTGCCTTGGAATCACGCAAATCATGGGATGGCTTGCTGCCGTTGCGGGATGGGGTAGCGCCGTTAGAGATGGGCGCGGTGTTGCCGCTGATGAGCGCTACGGAGTCGTGGGCCAACTCGTAGTCCGCCGCAAACCTCTCCAATGCTCCTATGGACACCGGCTCCCGTTTCCCGTTGACTACGCAGTGCAGTTCGCATTGATGTTCCTGAGGGCACACCCGACCGCAGACGGCTGGAAGTGAGTTGACCTCTTTGATCCGCCGTACCGCCTCTAGGGGTTTGCCTTCGGCTATCAGCTTGATGAAGTCACGTATAGGGACTCCCACCGGACATCCCTGCTAGCACAGGGGAACTTGGCATAGAAGGCAGCGCTGCGCCTCAGCCAGGGCCTGGGCTGGTGTATAGCCCAGAGACACCTCGCTGAAGTCCAGTCGCCGCTCCTGGGGGTCCATGCGAGGCATGGGTGTCTTCTTTGGTTGGATCATAGGCATAGGTAAACTATCCTCCTGCCTTGTCTAAACTCAGGGAAAGCTGCTCTTCCTCGGCATACATCTTTGAGCGTACTATGGCCTCGGCAAAGTTCACTTTGTGGGCATCGAAAAACGGCCCGTCAACGCATGCAAACCTCAACTCATCGTCCACGGTGATCCGGCAAGCTCCGCACATTCCTGTGCCGTCCACCATGATGGGGTCCATGGACACCTGGGTCTTGAGGCCGTAGGGTCTGGTGGTCTCTGCCAGTGCGCGCATCATTGCCACTGGCCCAATGGTAAAGGCCTCGTCGAAGCGGTTCCCCTGGTCGATGAGCTGTTTCAGCTGGGTGGTAACGAAGCCGTGAAACCCACTGGAGCCGTCGTCGGTACACACGTACAGGTGGTCGCTGACCGCTCCCACCTCGTCATCGAGTATGAGGAGGTCTTTGCTTCTGGCACCTACTATGGACGACACCTCGACCCCCCCTGAATGTAGCTCTCTGGCGAGGGTGAGAATGGCCGCAGCACCAAAGCCACCTCCCAGCAGCACCACGTGGCCCTGCTCCAGCAGAGGAGCGGGGCAGCCGAGTGGGCCAACGAAGTCCAGGATTTCGTCCCCTTCATCCAGACTGCTGAACATTCGTGTTGTCTTCCCCACCTCTTGCACCACCACCGTCACGGTGCCCTCACCAACATCGTAGTCGGTAAAGGTGACGGGGATACGCTCTCCCCTTTCGTTGATGCGCACCATGACGAACTGTCCAGGCTGAGCGTTGCGGGCTATAAGGGGAGATTCCACCACGAAGAGGCTGGTGATCGGGGTGAGACTGCGCTTTTTTAGAATTCGTGCCATGCCGAATTTTCTCTCTTCAAGCTAATCTTTGTTAAAGGCGATACACTTGACTGGAATGCACTGCCATCAAAGGTCAGGGTGCTCATGCATGGCCTTCAAACGCCGCCAGCGCCGCTCTACCTCGGTCTCAAAGGCTTCAATCTGGGCCTTGTACTCAGGCCGGGTCATGTGGCGGGTCTTGCCCATCTTACCCAGCCATTGACCAACGGGTATCTTACGGCCCACTGCCTCGGGGTCGTAGGTGATCTTGGTCCTCCCTTGCTCTATCTCATATAGAGGGAAGAAGTTGCAGTCCACCGCTTCTTGAACGATGTCGGTACCGACTTCATCGGCGACCCTCCAGTTCAATGGGCAGGAGATGAGGACCTTCCCATAGGCAAGTCCCTCGTTGCGGGCGTACCACTGGGCCTTGGCGGCCTTCTTTACCAGGTCATCGGCATACCCCTCAACTGATGAGAAGACGTAAGGGAGGTGGCAGGCGGCCATGATCTGAAGCGTGTCCTTGTGGTGAGAGGCCTTTCCTCCCTGGGCCGTCCCAACATGGCTTGTGGATGTCATGTGGCCGATTGGCGTGGAGTAGCTGAGCTGGCTCCCCGTATTCATGTAACCCTGGTTGTCGTATTCCAGGATTATCATCTTGTGGTTGCGCAGCGCCGCGCCTATTGCGGAACCCATCCCGATGTCCATACCTCCGTCGCCGGTCACCATCACGAAGGTGATATCCTCACCTTCAGGAAGTTCGCCCCGCCGTTGCTTTTCGTGGAACATCTCCACCAGCCCGGAAAGGGTGGCTGCACCATTCTGGAACAGATTGTGTATATAGTTCACACGGTGTGAACTGAAGGGATAACCGGTGGTGACGACCATGGCACACCCAGTCTGGTAGAGGACCACAATGTCCCCCTCCATGCCCTTGAACAGCTGGTCAATAGCGGGGAACATACCACAACCCGGGCAGGCGCCGTGGCCCGGCGCAATGATCCTTGACCGGGTTGCAAGCTTCCACAGCGGCGGTGTCTGAACCCGAAGCTCTCCGGTCTCAGGGTCGCGCGCCGCACTCACCAGACCGGGGCTCATCTCCTCTTTGGTAAACGGCGGAAGCACGCGGGAGGCGTTGCCGTTGCTTGGATTACTCGGAGTGACTCCGTGATAGTCGAAGAGCTTCTTTACTTTGCCGGTGTCGGCTGCCTCCAGAGCCAGGCGAAACAGGGCTTCGGCATCCTCATTGAGGAAGTCCTTTCCTCCAAGGCCGTAGATGCGGCTGAGGCAGAGTGTCCGGTTCTCCGGGTCGTCCTTCAGAGCGGACTTCACCTCATGGGTGAGCGCGTTTCCGTGGCCACCATAGGAATCGGCCCGCTCGGCGATGAGAACGGCCTTGGTGTTGCCAATGGCCTCCCGTATCTCCTCGGCGGGGAAGGGACGCAGCACGTTGGGGCTGACCACACCTACCTTAAGCCCCTGCTCTCTCAGCTGGTCGGCCACGTCCTTGGCGGTTTCTGCCGCCGAGTTCAGCAGGACAAGGGCCACCTCTGCGTCCTCCATCTTGTAACAGTCCACAACCGGATACGTGCGTCCACTGAGCTTGCCGTACTCCTGGAGAATATCTGGCAGCACGCGGTAGGCGGCTTCCATAGCCAGGTTCAACTGGTACTTGTTGTTGATGAGGTCGGGGTCGTTCATATAGGGGCCCACGGTGATGGGGTTTCGGGGGTCAAGAGTGGTATGGGTTGCCTGATAGTTTCCAACGAAACCCTGCACCGGCTCCATGTCCTCAAAATACGTGACCTGACGCTTCTGATGGCTGGTGAAGAACCCGTCATAAGCGACTATGACCGGAAGGCGCACATCCGGGTGCTCGCTCAGTCGGACGGCCAGGATGTTCAGGTCGTACACAGCCTGAGGGTCACGGGCAAGGAGGATGATCCAGCCGGTGTTCAGGGTAAAGTACAGGTCTGAGTGGTCGCCCCTGATGTCCAGGGGCCCGTTGATGGAGCGGGTGACAAGGTCCAACACCATCGGGAAGCGCGTCCCAGACTGCACGGGGAACTGCTCAAGCGAGTAGAGGAGGCCCTGACTGCTGGTGGCGTTGAATACGCGGCCGCCGCCCGTGCTTGCTCCGTAGCAGATGCCGGCGCCTCCGTGCTCGCCATCGGCGGCGATCAGGCGGATGTCGTGCTCTCCCTCTGCATACATCTCATCCAGGTACTCGGCAATCTCCGTGGATGGCGTGATCGGGAAGTAGCCCATGATGTGGAAGTTTATGTGCTTCGCCGCCATAGCTGCCATCTCGTTGCCAGTCTTGAAGCCGAGCGTCTGGCCATTGGGCAACCCTGGTGTGCGCTTGGGTTTTTTAGTGGTGGCTACCATATGTCTTTCCCTCTTCTCCTATAGTTTCAGCCAGTAGAAGATGGCGTGCTGGAGGAACGGTCCTCTAATTTGGGAAACAGTGGAACCCGGTGGGCGTCGGCGTAGCCCTCTATCTCCCTGTCCCAGGACAGGGCTTCAGTGGGACACGCATCTATGCACTTCATGCATCCCTTGCAGAACTTGTAGTCGATACCCCTGAGTCTGGTGGCCTGAGTCCCATCTTCTTTTTCCTCCAAATCCCAGACGAAGCAGAAGTCCGGACACACCAGGTCACAAAGAGCGCAGTCGACGCACTCATCTCTGTGAAAGGCAGGTATGTAGCCGTTGCGGGAGGCTGTGAGGTTCTTGAGGACGGAATTGCCCCCATCAATTACCGTTCCACCAATGGCGGCGTCCATGTAGTCGAATGGAGGCTCGGGTCGGACATAGCTCTGGTTCTTGGCCTCATCCCGGGTATGAAACTCCTCAAGGATCAGCTCTGCCTAACCACGGTCGAAGGCGCGCAGGTTACTCTTGAGGAGCTGTGGATACCGTTTGCCCAGCGTTGCCTCAATTACGTCCTTCACCGCATTCGGATCGATGAAGCCGGAGGCGCGTGCCAATGCCCCAAGCATAGCGGTGTTCACGCGCGACTCTTCTTCTACTGCGATTGTGAGGGCATCCACCACTCCCACGGTAGCGGCGGGGTGTCCAAGGCGTTGCCAGATTTCTGGCGCCGGGTGGGTCGAGTTTACGATGATGATGCCCTCAGGTAGAAGGCCAGCCGCGACGGGTTCCGTTTTGATGAGGGCTTCGTGGAAGACCGCGACAAGGTGAGGGCGGTCTATAGGGCTGCTGGTGCGGACCTCCCGCTCAGGGGAGCAGAAGTTGGCGCCGTTCAGTCCAAGTCTCATGACGCCGGTTTCGGCCAGGATTTGACCCGCTACATGGGCTGCAAGACCGCCAATGGACTCCAATCGAATACCGAAGAAACCGACCTCATCGGTCTTGGGCAGCCGCACCAATTCAGCGGTTTTTGATCTCGCCAATGTTGCTCCTTGGTAGGATGCAGGCCAGAAAACTGAGGGTCACAAGCTGGAGACCCTAAAACATATAATGACCGCCGCGACGAAATCAGTCAATAGTATGACCTAAAACAAGAGATAATGTGCACGTTATGCTGTTTTAATCCTCGTGGGTTCTCATAATCGTGGCTAACCTGAAATAGGTGTTCTATTTCTCATAACATCCGGGTAGTGCCAAGTGGTGATGCCAATGGACAGTTCCAATGGAAAATATGCGTTGAATCAGTAAGCGGTGATTAAGCTGATGGGATTTATAAAGAACTTCCCTGCCGGGTCAACCAAATATATAATCGAGCAATGCCGTCTGGAGTTCGACAAAAGGCTTCTACATCTTGGACAGCCCGGTTTCCCTTTTTCTACGGGTGGGTCATGCTCGGAGTTGCCGGGATGGCTATGTTTACGTCCGGGCCGGGACAGACTTACGCCGTCTCGCTTTTCGTGAACCCCATGATCGAGGACCTCGGTTGGTCAAGGACCACCATATCGGGGCTGTACACGGCAGGTTCATTAACAGCGGCTGCCACCATGTTCCTGGTGGGTCGCCTGCTTGATAGATACGGTGCGCGGGTCATGCTGCCGGTTGTGGTTGTGCTATTTGGGTTTGCTCTTATATTCATGGGGCATGCCTCTCAACAGTGGCATCTCTACGCGGGGTTTGCCTCCATTCGCGCCTTGGGCCAGGGCTCTCTTACGCTGATGCCGACCACGATGATCGCACTCTGGTTCGTGCGCCTCCGTGGTAGGGTCATGGCGTTGAACTCCCTTGGAGCGGTGGCGAGCCAGGCTGCATTCCCGCCGCTGATTCATCTGCTTATCTCCGCCTTTGGCTGGCGCAGTGCATGGGTCGCTTTGGCACTGATCGTCTGGGGGGGTCTACTGATACCCGCAGTCCTGTTGATCCGCAGAAGCCCAGAGTCGGTGGGCCTTCTTCCAGATGGAGCCGATGCACCATCCGAGCGACAGGTAACCTTACCCAGGGAGCGCGAAATAAACTTTACGCTTCCAGAGGCGCTCAAGACGCGAACGTTCTGGCTATTGATACTCGCGGGGTCTTCACAGGCACTGATTGGGACCGCACTTGTGTTTCATCACGTGTCTGTGATGGATAGCCGCGGCCTTGACGCGGTTGTGGCGGCTTCTGCGCTGAGCGTAATAGCGCCTGGGGCCCTGTCAGGGACATTCCTGGCTGGATTCCTGTGCGACAGGTTTCCCAATAGATTTGTGCTGGTCGCAGGCCAACTGATTCTCGTCTTTGCCATGTTATTGACCCTGGTGATGGCTCATCCGTGGCAGGCGTTGGTCTACGGCGGCTCGCTTGGACTCGGTGGTGGTATTCTGATGACCACTGCCGCGGTAATCTGGCCCAATTACTATGGGCGTGAGCACCTGGGAGCCATACGAGGCGTGGTCACCTCAGGCATGGTGGCCTCTGCGGCTCTTGGCCCGCTGCCATTCGGGTTCCTGTTCGATATCTCAAACAGTTACACATGGGCGGTGTTGATATTTCTGACACTTCCCATAGCGTGCGCGATAGCGGCATTCATGGCCACCGCACCACAACGGACTCAGGCTCACGCGGCGTAGTACAAACTGAACGCAGCCAGCTTTCAGGAACGGGCGTCCTGCAAATAAAAACCAGCGCTCTCTCCATATCCTTGGAGAGAGCGCTGACAACGTAACGCTCATATCTAAGGGCACCGAGGTTACACAGCACCTGACTCAGCCAGAACGGCCAATTCCGCTCTGGACAGCCCCAACTCCCCGCACAGGACCTCCTCGTTGTGTTCCCCGATGAGAGGCGCACGTCGGGAGATCTGCCAGGGAGAGCCGTTGAAGATACCGGCAGGCCCGGGGTGTCGGAACGTCTTGCCGATTTCCGGGTACTCCACCTCTGCCCAGAACCCTCGGTCCTCCAGATGAGGGTCTTCCATCACCTCGTCGGGCGATCTGACCGCTCCCATGTTGAAGCCCCGCTTTTGCCCGCCGTGATAGGCTTCATCACGGGTGATGTTGGCGAAGAAGTTGACCGTTTGTTCGTAGATGTGTTGCCTGTTCTCGGCAATCACCGCCGGGTCCTTGTATTTCTCATCCGACAGGTTGCCCGCCAGGCCATATTTGCCCATCCATTCGGACAACACACGCATCTGGTCGGGGCTCAGACGGTTCAGGATACCCGCGTTGACGTACTTCCCGTCTTTGCAACGGAACTGGGCCTTGGCCCCGGGGTTGATCCCGCCGCCGCGCCCGGTCCCACGGAGGGCAACCTTCCCGGTGTAGATGTAGAAGTTTATATGGCCCTCGGTCGTGAGCGCGCATGCATCATGGACCGAGGCGTCGATGTACTGCCCCTTTTGACTTGATGCGCGGTGGTTCAAGGCGGCCATGATGGCAATGCAGGCGAAGTGGCTCCCCATGTGCCACGCCTGTCCTCCTCCAGGAGCGATGGGTGGGGCATCGGCTACGTCGTCTTCGTCATATCCGCACTTGGCCATCTGCCCGCCTGCTGCCAGGTGCGTCAGGTCGCTGGTCAGATAGTCCTTCCAGGGCCCCGTTTGCCCAAAGTCGGTGAGGGAGCACATAATCAGCCCCGGGTTGTTCTTTTTCAAATTCTCGTAACCCAGTCCCAGGGAGGCCATGTACCCGGGCTTGAATGTTTCAAGAA
Organism: Chloroflexota bacterium; assembly: GCA_027622595.1. Taxonomy (GTDB): domain Bacteria; phylum Chloroflexota; class Dehalococcoidia; order Lucifugimonadales; family UBA2985; genus JASLXI01. Next base: position 13,744 of record JAQBZZ010000012.1, on the reverse strand, counting down.
TCACATCCGACTTCTCCGCCATCTGACGGAACAGTTGACGACCGTCCTCTGTCTCCAGGTCGAGGGTGATGCCGCGCTTGGAGGTGTTGTAGTGCCAGAAGGAAAGACTCCGCTCGCGGTTCGGTACATCCTGGTAGAACGGCCCAACACTCCGGGTCGACTCACCGCCGGGCGGCTCTATCTTGATGACGTCCGCCCCCATGTCGGCCATGAGTTTGCCGCACCACTGCCCCTTCTCATCCGCAAGCTCAAGCACCCGGAGACCATTGAACGCCCCACCGTCAGCCGCACGCACCGGCGCAGGCCCCGGGTTCGCTGTTGGATTGTTACCTGTCCACTGTATTGCCGATGCGTCCTCGATCATTTCCTGTAGGTACGGATAGGAGCTTCTGTCCAAGGACTTGGGCCAGAATGTGCCGTCCTCGAAGCCTGCCACTAACTCCTCGTGGTCGATGCCCAACAGGCCTTCGTATATCTCTTTGTTGTGCTGGCCTATCAGCGACCCCGGCCGGCTGTTGAACGCGGGCGTTTCAGACATCTTGAAAGGAGCATTCTGAAGACGCCAGGTGCCCAGTGCCAGGTGCTCCATCGGTATATACATCTCTCGATGCTTGATCTGAGGGTCGTTGTCCACCCTGTCCTCACTGCTCTGGACAGGCATGGAGCGCACTCCGGCTGCCTGGCACCGCTCCATAATCTCGTACTTGCCAAGCGTTTTGGTCCACGCCTCTATGCCCCTGTCCATCTCCTCCTGGTTCTCCAGGCGGCCTTTCAGGGTGGCAAACTTCTCATCGACGGCCCAAGCTGGCGAGCCCATGACTCCCACCAGACTATCCCACTCATCGTCGGAGAAGCAGGCTATTGTGCACCAGTCGTTGTATCCGCTTGGACTGGTCCGGTAGGCGTTGTGGGGCGCTACGGTGCGTCCTCTGTAGTTGTTCACAAGGGGTGTTCCCGGCCAGTGGGCGCGGTTGCCAGCAGGGTATCCCTCTCGGATGGTGGAACGCCCGTTGGCCTGGATGTCAAGGAATGCGGGGCCGTTTAGCTGCACTCCGGTTATCCACTGGGACTTGTCCACGTGCTGACCCTGTCCAGTTATGTTGCGGTGGTAAAGCGCGCTGAGCGCGCTCATGACACCATACATGCCGCCGGTGTCGTCCATGTACGACCAGCCCCAGCCCGCCGGCTGCTCTCCCGGGAGGCCCGAGAGGTATGTCAGGCCGGACAGCGCCTGGGCGACGGGACCCATCGTTTGATAGTCACGGTCACGACCTGTATGTCCGAACCCCGACATGGACAGGTATATGATGTCGGGACGGAGTTTCTTCATATCTTCGTAGCCAAGCCCCCAACGCTCCAACACGCCATAGGCGAAGTTCTCGATGACGATGTCGGAGATAGCAACCAGGCGTTTGATGAGGTCTATGCCTCTGGGAGTGCGCGTATTTAGTGTGATGCTCAGCTTGTTGGAGTTGGTGTCGCTGAAATGGCCGTCGGTGTTCAGGTTGATCGGCAGGCCTTCGGGTGTCGAGCCACCCCCAGCATTCCCGCGGGTGCTGGGGTTCTGCGGCCACTCCACCTTGATAACCTCCGCACCCAGCGCTCCAAGCCAGCGTGTACACCACGGCCCGGCTCTGACCCAGGTGAAGTCGAGCACTCGTATCCCCTCCAGGGCTCTCGGCGTAGTCGTCACTTTCGCTTCGGTCTGTACCAATTCCGTCCTCCCTTAATTCTCGACCCGTGGAGGGCCATAGCTGTAGTCTCAGGGGTGGGGGTAATACTCCAAGCCAATCGGTTGTATTGACTCAGATGTATTTGACATTTCAACTCCATACCATCAGCAGGAGTCGAGTTCAATGAGGGCAGTATACATCAGTTATTGAGCGACCATCAACCTTCTCATATCCCTGTTTGTGTCCAGTTATGGGTGTGGTTTCTGCCGTGAATAACGCGGTATTGACGATAATGCGTCATTATGGTCTGAGAGTGAACGCAGCCCTGAGTTTACCGGCACCTACCCTACACACGGACCTCTCCACTGTGGGCATTATCGCGCTTGAATGGAATCATAGCTTATGATCCCTTTCTAGGTGCCGCGCCAGGGCGATCCAGTCTATGTGGGTGGTCCAGCATAGTGTGCAGGTCATAGTAGGTTCTCGAGAATTTACGCTCGCGACTTAATAAAGGTAGCGGTCTATTGTCTGGTGTCCTTCGCGTTGGCGTGGTCAAGGAAACACAGAATTTGAGAGGCCTTGGAAGAAATATCACGGGTGCCCCTGCAGACACTGATGTGGTGTGTGGGCACCCGTGAGCATGACATGCGAAGGCTCTTGGTAGGGTTATTGAGAGAGCAACCTGTCAGTATCAATAGCTACATACCGGGCATCATGTTGCGCATCCGGCCAGAAAAGGAACCAGATGTACCACCTTCTTTCAGTCCAGTTGCGATCAGTGTGAGCTTTACGGTGTCGTCCAGGCTCTCATCTATGGACATTCCAAAGAAAATGGAGGCGTTTCTCTTCACCGTATTTCCAATCAGCTGACCGGCTGCATTGACTCCTCCAAGGCTGAGGGTATGCCCTCCCTTCACGGAGAAGAGGACTCCCTGTGCCCCCTTTATGGACATGTTCAGTAGGGGATTTTCCATAGCCTGTCGCGCAGCGTCCACAACCCCCATCTTGCCTCTACCCTGCCCGATAGCCATCAGCGCCGACCCGGGGTAGGCCATGATGCTGCGTACATCGGCGAAGTCCACGTTGATCTCTCCGGGGACGTTGATTAACTCAGAGACGCTCAGAATGCCCTGGGTTACCACCTCGTCAGCCGTCCTGAAGGCATCCATCATCTCTGCATCGTGGTCAACGTATTTCAGAAGGCGATCGTTATGGATGACTATCAGGTTATCCAGGAAGGGTCGCAGGCGAGCCACGCCGGCTATGGCCTGGCCAATCCGACGGCTCCCCTCGAAACTGAATGGTGTTGTGACCACTCCTACCACCAGCGCACCCATGTCCTTGGCTATGGAAGCCACATATGGAGCCGCCCCCGTGCCGGTGCCGCCACCCATGCCGGAGGTAATGAAAACCAACTCCGCGTTTTTGAGGGAATCCCTGATTTCCTTTTCAGACTCCTCGGCAGCCCGTTCACCCACCTTGGCGTCGCCACCAGCACCCCATCCATGAGTTGATTTCGGTCCTATTTGGACAATATCAGTGCCTGGCATAGCCGGCTCTAGAGATTTGATGTCCGTATTTACCATGACAAACTGGATACCCGGTATCTGGTTTGTCAGCATTCTGCGTACGCAGTTGCATCCGCCTCCGCCAATCCCCACGACCTTTATGCGTGCCGGTGCCCTGTCCCAGGTTGAATCTGACATATAATTGTGGTTGCTAGCATTGATCTGTGCCTCAATCATTAGAAGGAATCTCCTTTATATTTAGTGCCCTGCTTTTTGGGCAAAGCTGCGTAAGTTTGGCGAGTGGCTATGGAGTGCCACCTATCTGCTCTGAACCTTTAGCTTGAATCACTCCCCCTTTCTCACCGCCCGGCACATCAGGATGGCGTCCTGATGATAATGGCAGTAGGCTATTTACGAGAACCGAACCCAGCTAAGCGCATCCAACTCACACTCAATGTGGTTCGACATTATGGTTTGTGTGTTTGTCATGATACGGTTGTAATCCTTTGTAATCCTGGGGCGGTTCATCTGAACTCCACGTATGGTCAATCAGTTGACAATGCAAGTCAATAGTTTTCGGCGTACCATACCCAGACACTCCAACGAAGCATACTTTACAACTTCGGTGGTTTATGTTAAGGTTCGTGTATCCCATAAGGTACGAGCGCTTATGACTCAGGAAAATGAGGGCCTCTTCCGTCCGTACGCTCCACCTGCAAATATGCAGGCCTTTTTGCATCGACTAAGACGGATGAACATGCCGCAGGGGATTACCAGAGATCTCCTCAAGACTATTGGGATATCCGAGAATATCATCCCAAGGCTGTTTGCTACCCTCCGCTTCTTAGAGCTTATTACGGACAGGGATGAACCAACAGACACACTCCGAGGTCTGGCCGGCAGCACTGAGGACGAATACCGGCAGCTTTTGGAGAAAACTATCCGCAGTGCCTATGCCGACGATTTCGAGCGTATCGATCCCAGCAGAGACCCCCAGGAACGCGTCATGAACGCCTTCCAGCGTTACACGCCAAGGTCTCAGCATAGTCGCCAGGTAATGCTCTTTCTGGGGCTCTGTAGAGAGGCGGGAATTCCCACCGTTGATGTGCCAAGGAGGCGTGGGATGCGTGGCAAACCCCAGAGCCAGACATCGGCAGGAAGAGCTGTGCAGCCGCGTTCCATGCAGGGCAGCAATGGGCAGAGCGACAATGGCATCGGCGCTAAAACCACTCAGGTCCAAAGAGATGGACTGTACGTTGCAACACAGTTCCTTGGCATTACGTTGGAGGATGCGGCACATATGCCTGAAGAGGACTATTGGGAAGTATGGAACGCCGTTGGCACCATATTTCTCAGGCGTGCGCAGCGTGTGTATATGGCATCGCAGCAGGATAACGCCGGTGAAGCGGATGACGCGGAAGCCAAGGGCTTCCGGTAAATCGCCCCATATCGCTTCGGGACCTCAATGACCTCTCCCCTATTGTCTCAAAGTGTGGGAGGTGTTTTGAAGATTTAGAACATAATAAAACAGGCCTCCGAGAAATCGGAGGCCTGTTTCTGGTTACTCGCCTGTAGGGAGCTTAATCGGCCCAGAACACGTGGGTGAAGACTTTGTTGCCATTGTCCAAGTCGACCTCGAAAAGGTCGGGGCGGCCTTTGCCATCGGTGCTTATGGCTTTGCCCCACTCGCTGATGACCAATCCAGGCGCATTACCCTTTTTGCCCTTGCCATGACCGCCGCCAGAGCCACCGTCTACCGGCGCGGGTGCCCAGGAGTTGAAGCTGTCTGGATGAGCGTAGATTAAATCTAGCTGGTCGTAGTCATGTTGATTGGGGTGCTGGTTTGACTCAGGACTGCTTGTGTAGTCCATGCAGGTGCCAAGATTCGGGTTGTCAAAGTCCTCGTCTTGATGTGCCAGCCCAAATACGTGCCCGATTTCTTGACACATCACCAACTGACGCCACGCTGGCGTGTTGTAGGTACTGGTGTTAAAGTAAGAATCATTCACCTTCACATAGCCCTTCGTGACGTGTTCACCTGATACCCAGATCCCGGCGACTCCCAGCCATCCGTTGAAACCGTATGTGCGGTTGCAAATCTCCACAAGGCCGGCACCGGGGCTGCATGTTCTCGGACTGGTACGTCCTGGATCCACGGAATTGTTGAGCACGGCCGAGAGATTCCAGTCAGAGTTAGCATCTGCCAGGTGTTGGTCCCAGTTGCCTGAGACGTTGTCACCGAGAGAAAGGGTCAACGGATTGGAAATGCGGGCCCAGTGGTAGCTGCCCCAGGAGTGGTCTGCACTCGCTACGATGGGTAGAACAAGAATGGCAACGAGTGCTGCAATCACCCCAATTGTCGCTCGTGTCATCTTCATGGAATACCTCCAGCGTGGATTTATGAATCTTATAAACCTACAGATGGAGTCAGATATACAGCATATAAGCCGGCTTATCAAGCATATTGTGGCTGAGGTGGGTTTGTACAAGAAAGCCCATTTGCACAAAAAGGGTTAAGGTTGCACAAAAACTAGCTAAATGAGAGGGCTTTTTGTGCAAGAGAATATTCTGCCCCCAAAAAGGAGATGCGACTATGGAAAGCAAGATTGTCACGATAGCCGGTGACCTTACACTATCCCCCAGCAATGCCAGGATGGAAGAGACGAGGGGCCCCACAGCTATTACAAGCAAGGGCGATAATCGGGAGAACGGAAGCCCCAAGCTGAACGTTACCCTGTTGGTCAATTTCGACTAGCGCCATGAGCTTCTCATTACGTGTAAAAGCAGTCCCACCACAGTTGATACATGGAGTGCGAGATTCTATTGCCATGATAACCTCCCTTTTTGTGACTCATTGCCGCGCTGATTGGAGCCGTCAATTTAAGAAGTCCGGCTCGTCGTTACCTTCATATACTTCACGAAGCATCGTTACTTCCCCATCAATCCTAGCAATGTTAGTGCAGGCGTTAGAGAGATCCCTTTCCGAATATGTGACTGCTGTCTCCAATGCCTTGAATCGCTCGCTGTCCTGCGCCTGGGCATTCTGGGCTGCTTTTTCAGCCTTGATACGCATCTTGCGTTCCTCTGCTAGTGCACAGTTAATTCGTCGAAGGTCAGCATCTTCTTGTGCCACATCTTCTTCAAGTCTTTCTATGCGGGACTTATGTTCCTCTAGATGCTCCTCAGTGGTAGGTGGAAAGGTGGCCGTTAGGATGTCATGTAGACTGCCCGGTACCGGAGATGGATATCCCCCATGCAGTATTTCCTGCCTACCAATCCATAGGCCATCAAGTGTTATCGGTAACGTGCCCAGCCCATTCATTTGCGCACCAATGCTCGGCCCGCCTGGACTATTGGCAAGGGCATCACCTAGGCCCGCAGTAATTTGGAGGTGGGGATTTGCCATTGGCATGGATTCCACGCCATACGTCATTCTCCAGGGCTGCAATCCTTCGCTGTTGCTTATGACATTACATGGGCTGCTCCAGACTTCTACGCCCCTGGTCAAGAGCGGCTCAGTTTCCCAAGGGTCTACAACCAAAGAGTTGATACCCCCAGCCTGTATGACGGAACCCGGGTTTACTTCATCAACCGAGTGTCCTTCTATGGATATGCTTCCCGCTCCATTGAGTAATGTGACCCTGTCGCTTAATAGCCCCCCATCCCATATACCACTATTCGTCCACGGCGTTATCCGGTTCGGGTCCATCGAAGCGAGCACACTGATACTGGGATTCCCGTTCCACCCGCCCTCGTACACCAAGGGCGACCCGTTCAATCCCCTTGTTGTAAACAACAGTGGATTGCTGTTTGGGTACGGAACATCCGTAGGTAGCTGCCAATTACTTGGCCCGTCGAGGCCATATGTGAAGCCACTCATTTGCCTTTCCTTCTGCGGGTGTGGGGTTGTCTTGCCTGCAAAACTTGGCAGCCCCCACCCGTTCGCTTTAGATTACTTTTTTGCGTGCCTCCGATACAGAATGCCGCTCTATTGGCTTGTGCCAATAGGGAGAGCGACAGTTAGGGCAAGTCGCGGGCGCCTTACCCAGACGCGGCACCCACTCGTGCTCACATCTCAGGCACCGATAGCCCTTGATATTTACCTTCTGAATTGCCATAGCACCTCCTCAGCAATGAAATTATCTACCCTAAACCAATATATACCGAAAGTGTTGACAAATCAACCCCCACCTGATATTATATACGTAGAGCGTATATAGCCAGAAGGTGATGACATGGATGGAAGAGAGCAACGAGGATTGGAAATTGCAGCACTGGTCAAGCTGGCGCACAAGGGTAAGGTCTGGATGGTACCCTCTCAATCAGGCAATGGCACTTATGAGGTCAATATGGCGGAGGGTACGTGTACCTGCCCCGACCATGAAACTAGGGGTGTCCTGTGTAAGCATATCTTTGCCGTGCAGTACACCATAAAGAGGGAGACCCACCCAGACGAGTCAGTGACAGACACCCTTCGCCAGACTGTCACGGAGACCAAAGAGGTACAAGTCACCTACGGGCAGGATTGGACGGCCTACAACAAGGCCCAGACCAGCGAGAAGGCTCGGTTCATGGCTCTCCTGGCAGACCTATGCCAGTCGGTCCCACAGCCTATCCAGACCAACGGGCGTCCTCGATTGCCTATGGCTGATATGGTCTTTGCGACGGCCTACAAGGTCTACACAGGATTTAGTTCACGTCGCTTCACCACCGATGTTCGAGCGGCCCAGGCTACGGGACTTGTCGCCACCACACCACACTTCAACTCCGTGTCCAGCTACCTGAGCAACTCAGAGTTGACCCCGATACTGAAATCCTTGATAACTGCCAGTAGTCTGCCTCTGAAGGTGGTGGAAACCGAGTTTGCCATAGACTCCAGCGGCTTCAGCACCAGCCGATTCATCCGGTGGTTTAGCAAGAAGTATGGGCGGGAGATAGACAACCGCGAGTGGGTCAAGGCTCACCTAGTCTGTGGCGTAAAGACCCACATCGTGACCGCCGTGGAAATGACCGGATGGTCTGCCAGTGACACCAACTACTTCAAGCCACTCCTAGAGCAAACTGCCTAGCACTTCCAGGTCAACGAGATATCCGCCGACAAGGGGTACACGAGCCGTTTCAACATGCATTTTGCTGAATCCCTGGGAGCAACCCCGTACATACCCTTCAAGGCCAATACTGCCCCCGCTCTTGGTGCTGTGAACGGGGAGATTGTCCCGATAGACAACTCTGCCTGGGCACGGATGTACCACTTCTTCGCCTTCAATCAGCGAGAATTCCTGGACCACTACCACAAGCGCTCCAACGTAGAGACTGTGTTCTCGATGATAAAGGGCAAATTCGGGGACGCTGTTCGGAGCAAGAGCGATGGGGGCATGGTCAACGAGGTACTTGCCAAGGTTCTCTGCCACAACATCTGTGTCTTGATACAGTCCATACATGAGTTGGGCATCGCGCCGACTATTTGTGCAGGAATGTCAGTTGCACAAGAAGTAGCCTAGAAATGGGGGTTTATGTGCAAAGCCGGCTGAGGTAGGTAATCAATATCAAGACTCTCGCTTTGTGGGGGGTTGCATCAGCTCTATTCTAACATCGTTAGGGCCCTGAATGAATGCTATGCGCATGCCGGTCGGAGAGTCGTTTGGTCCCTCAAGCAGCCTGGCCCCCAGGTCTGCTAAACGCTTAAGCTCGGTATCCAGGTCATCTACTTCGATGCCGAAGTGCTCGAGTCCCCAGTGAACAGAGGCGTCGCCATTCCCAATCTGCTCGTCATTGCCCGCGCCTGAGATGTTCACGATGATCCCGTCCGAGGTCTCGCAGCGGACGAACCGGCTGCCCGACGCGCGTACTGTGTTACTCAGTATCTTGAAATTGAAGGCATTGACATACCAGTCGGCACTCTTTTCCGGGTCTGGGGCCTTCAGATGTACGTGGTTGAACTTATAGGTCGTCAAAATTGATCCTCGCTTTATGGTACGGACATTGTTTGTTAGAAACTTGTCTATATTACTCCTCAACCGCTGCCAGTTCCAGAAAATACTGGTTACAGGCAATCTGTAGGCAAATCGCATTATTGGCTATCTTCATTCTCTGGCTTCTTGAAAACTCGACGGATGCTTTATTTTGGAATAAAATGCGGCTGCATTGCTTACCTGATCGTCGTTGCCCAAATTACATATGGGCGAAAACAGCGTCCTACGACAATCATATGAATAAAGTCGTAGCATGACTGTATCGGGACAGGAGGTGTATCCATGGTGCAGGCACAAGCTAGAGAGACTGCCAAGCCGAGAGCACTGGCTGGCATCCGGGTCCTGGATTTCACCTGGGTGCGGGCCGGCCCCTGGGGATGCCGCTGGCTAGGCTCCTTGGGTGCCGAGGTCATCAAGATAGAGTGGCCGCAAAGCCCCGATATGATAAGGAACCCCAACCTGTTTAACCTGGAGGGTATAGAGCCTAGTCTTAATTCCAACTATGTGTTTAATGATACCAACGCCAATAAGCTGGGGATATCCCTCAACTTACGCTCGCCGAAGGGTCTTGACCTCATCAAGCGCCTGATTGCGGTGTCCGATGTCGTAGTGGAGAATTACAGCTCCCGTGTCCTACAAAACTGGGGACTGAGCTATGAAGAGATGCGCGAAATCAACCCGGGTATCGTCTACGTCTCCCAGGCGGGATTTGGGCATACAGGGCGTCATCATCATTACCAGACGATGGGGCCGGTGGCCCAGGCCCTCTCGGGACTGACGCACCTGTCCGGTCTCCCTGGTGAAGAGCCCGCCGGCTGGGGCTGGTCGTACCTGGACGATACCGGCGGCATGTATACTGCCATGGCAGCCCTGACTGCCCTCAACCATCGCAATATGACAGGCATGGGACAGCACGTTGACCTCTCCCAGATGATGCTCGGCATTCCTCTCAATGGCTCCGCCCTGCTTGACATGACGGTCAATGGACGAAGCACGCGCAGGGAAGGGTTCCCTCCGGGTAACCGCTCTCATTGGCCTGGCACTCCTCTCCTCAACAACTACCGAGGCCCAACCGTCGCCCCGCACAACGCGTATCGCACCAAGGGGGGAGGATACTACGACTGGTGTGCCATCGCCTGCTTCACAGACCGGGAGTGGCGGCAACTTGTTCAGGTGATGGGCGCTCCGCCCTGGACGACGGGAAGCAAGTTTGCCACACTCCGGGGCCGACTCCTGCACCAGGAGGAACTGGACAAGGGGATCGAGGCCTGGACAAGTACACTGGAACGTTATGACATAATGGAGCGGTGCCAGGCCTCGGGCGTCAGAGCCATGCCCGTTCAGAGCAACAAGGACCGGGTGGAGAACGACCCTCAACTCCGGCATCGCGGCTTATACACCGAGATGGATCACCCGGTCTTGGGCCCCCGTAAGTTTCAGAACGCCCCGTTCAAGCTCTCCGAGTCGCCCGCAATCAATCACTTGCCAGCTCCGCTGATCGGACAGCACAACCGCGAGGTGTTCGAGGGAATTCTGGGTATGTCTCACGAAGAGTTCGTGGCAGGATACGAGGACGGCACGTTCTGGCCCCCCGCAATGGATGGCTATTCATATATCAAGGACATCCTTCAGGCGGGCCCGATGGAGCCTGAGGAGAGGGACAAGTTTGTAACATCAAGGCATTCCTTTAACAACCGGGCTGGCCCGGGCAGTTCCGGTTCGGGTCCCCTGTCGGGCGTGCGCGTCCTGGAAATCAGCGACGAGAAGGGACAGTGGTGCGGAAAGCTCATGGCAGACCTGGGAGCTGATGTCATCAAAATAGAGCCACCCGGCGGTGAGTCCACCAGAGCCGTTGGTCCCTTCTACCAGGACGTGCCTCACCGGGAGCGTAGTCTTTCGTTCTGGCACTACAATACTTCTAAAAGAGGGATAACCCTTAGCCTGGAGACTGAAGACGGGCGTCGGCTGTTTAAACAGATCACGGAAAAGGCGGACGTGATATTGGAGACCTGCAAGCCCGGGTATATGGCCTCGATTGGGCTTGGATACGATGACCTGGTTAAGGACAACCCGCGCCTCATAATGTGCTCCCTCACGCCGTTCGGGCAGACCGGCCCGTGGAAGGACTACGTCACCAGCGACCTTGTGCAACTGGCCGCCGGCGGTCAGATGGGTTGCTGCGGCTACAACGAGCATGATGTGGATGATCCTCCGCCTATTGCAGGCGGTGGTGGGCAGGCCTGGCACATGGGAGGCCACTACGCCTATATTGGAATCATGGCTGCACTGAATTACCGCTCGGCAAGTGGCAGGGGTCAGTACATCGACGCTTCGATTCATGATGCCTGCGCCCTCACCACAGAGATGCACGTCGCTACCTATATATACACAGGACAGGAGGTACGCCGCAACACCGGTCGCCATGCTTCTGCTCCAACCGGCTTCACCCAACCCAAAAGCCAGCTACTGTGCAAGGATGGCAAATACATCAATGCCTCCGTAGCTCCCGCAAGGTTAACTCCAAAACAGTTGGAAACGCTGGCTGAGTGGATGGATAGCTACGGCATGGCCGACGACCTCAAGGACGACAAATACCAGGACATTCAGGCGATCAGGGAGAACGGCGAACACATCCACCAGCTATTTGTCGAGTTCGTAGCGACTCGCACCCAGGATGAGGTCTACCACGGCGGTCAGGAACGCGGCTTCACCTGGGGGGCCATACGTACCCTGGATGACTTGATTGATGATGGACACCTTCATGACCGGGGATTCTGGACGGCCGTCGAGCACCCCGAGTTGGGCTGTACCTTCACATACCCGGGGTCGGCCGGCATCTACAACGGCTCGCCGTGGCGAATCTCCAGGCGAGCGCCCTTGATTGGGGAAAATAACGAGGCTATCTTCTGTGAAGAACTGGGGCTCTCGCTGCAGGAGCTGGCGCTATTGGCTGAGAGCGGTGTTGTGTAAATGGCATGTGCATGGGATAATTGGCTTGGAGTGTGCCTTATGCTAAATCTTGATTAGGAGGTGGGAGTTGCCAAAACAGTCACCGATACCAGAGGAGTTGGACAAGCCCTTCTGGGACGCTTGTAACGAGGGCCGGCTTGTGATCCAGAACTGCAAAGCCTGCGACAGGTTACAGCACCCGCCAAAGGAGGCGTGCTCTAAGTGTGGCTCCGGGGGCAATCTGGAGTGGCGCGAGGTGAGCGGCCGCGGCAAGGTATACGGCTACGGGGTGATGTACGACAGTCCTGTCGTAAGCCTCGCTGTGGATCAGCCCTTCAACGTCGCGGTGATACAGTTGGAAGAAGACCCTGGCATCAACATGCTCTCCCATCTTCCGGGGACTCCGGTTGACAAGGTTCCGGTGGGAGCCAATGTACAGGTGGAGTTCGAGACGACCCCGGCGACAGGCCAAAAGGTCCCCGAGTGGCGGGTGGTGGGTTAGCCTCACTATCGTTGAAGATGGATGTGTAATATCAGGGAAGGAGTAAACAATGCCAACTGAGATCGCACCGGCGTCTATGTATAGAAGCACAGAGGGGTTGGGAGTTTGGAACCATAAGGGGAAGGTAGCCGCCGTCGGCATTGGAGTCTCCCCCACTGCACGGCGTTGGGATGAGAAAACCGATTCAAGTGTGGGAGCCTTGAGTATCCTGGCTCTTCGGAGGGCCATTGAGGACGCGGGGGTGTCGCCAGATCAGGTCACTGGGCTGGTGATGGCCCCGGACACATCTACTGGTTCTCCATGGCCATCAGGGAAGCCTGTTTCCGAAGACTTCCTTAACACCTATCAGTCCACCGACAACCCGCTGGACGGCGTGTCGAGACTGAGTTCGGAGTGGATTCTCAAGAACATGCCGGAGTTGACAAACGTGAAGTACACCGCGTACGGTCCGGGATGTATGTCCAACTCGTTAGTCGTTGCCGCCCAGGCCGTTGGAGAAGGCCTCACTGACGTCTGCCTGGTGTTGAAGGGCTGGCACAACTATGGAGGCCGATACTATGTGGGGCAAGGAGCCGCCGCGGGGGACACCGTTTCTGGACCTGGCAAATGGACGTCTCTGTGGGGTACCGTGGCATGTTATCACACGGCCATGGTGTTCGAAGCGTATTGTCGGAAATATGGCAAGAATCACGATATGATGGCCCCCTTTGTGGTGAATTCGAAGAGAAATGGGCTGCTGTATCCAGAGGGGTTCTGGGCACAACACAGGCCGGAGCCATTGACGGTTGAGGAATATCTGGGAGCACGGTGGATAGCCAAACCCGCTAACCTCTTCGATAACGACATGCCCATCCAAGTTGCCGGGGCATTCCTCATTACAACTGCCGAGCGTGCCAAGGACATGAAACAGAAACCTGCTTATATCCTTAACCATACCAGGACATTGCCTGCTTCCCGAGGTCTCGTAGCCACCCTAGAGGAATGGCAGGACGCCGGCGACAGCACGGGACGGAAGCTGTACGAGGGCGCAGGGATCAGCCCAAGCGACCTGTCCTTCGAGAATATGTACGACGGCTTCACCCTCTTTCACCAGTTCCACCTGGAGGGCCTACGGTACGCCGGTGTGCAGAGGGGCGAGGC
>JAQBZZ010000053.1 GCA_027622595.1 Chloroflexota bacterium | reverse complement strand
TTCCACATAAACCCAATCGTAGCATACGCCGAGTGCATTGTAAAGACATAACGGTAACACTACACTAGGATGACGATGCCGATGCCACCGAGGAGTCCTCTGCCGAACTCCAGATAGTGAGTGAGCATCAGGGATACGCGGGTGCTGAGGCCAATACCGTCGAAGCCAATTGCCTCTGTGATTACGATGAAGGAGGCGGCTCGTCGGTCTTCCACGTCACTGAGATGCGCTTCAAGAATGCATTCCAGGTTCTCCAGCGAGGAAGCCCCGTCCACCTTATAATTGCCAACCCCTTTTCGCAGCCGAAAAATGAAAATAACGTGCAGAAATACCACTCGACGCTCCGGCAGCACAATATTGTTGAGGTAAATCTCATGGGTTGTGCTATAATTAACTCCACTATTCGTATGCAGCCTGGTCATAGGGAGCAATCATGGAAGAAGTTTTTAGAGAAGCGCTAAATCTGTTGAATAAGGGTGAACCGTTTGTGATCGCCACGGTTGTGGGGACCAAAGGTTCCACTCCTCAGAAACCCGGGGCCAAGCTCTTGGTGCGTGAGGATGGTACTGGTGTGGGTACATTGGGGGGTGGTTGTGTGGAAGGCGACATATGGTTCGCCGCAAGCAGGCTTTTGAAAGAAGGCGGCGAGTCCACTATTACGGACTATGAATTGAATGAGGATATTGCGGCCAGGGAAGGTCTGGTATGCGGCGGCACCATGTATTTCCTGATTGACCCGGTCTTTGATCCAAAGCTAGTTATGCAGCCTGTGAGCAATATCGTCGGTGCCTACGATGGTAGTGCAAGCGTTGGTCTGGCTACGCTCCTGAAGCCTTCCCAGGATAAGGGTAAGACGGGAGATAAGCTGTATATCGGAGAGGACGGAGAGGTCAAGGGCTCTGTGGGAGACCCGCTTCGGGACAAAGAGGTGGCCGATTCTCTTCGAGAGCTTACCGACTACGGTAGAGTCAAGGTGCTGGTCACGCAGGATGGCGCCCAGGTCTTTTTGGAGGGTTACACAACGCCGGCCGCTGTGATAATCGCAGGGGGAGGCCACATAGGTAAGTCACTGGCTCCTCTAGTGAAGATGCTTGGACTGCGGCTGCATGTGGTCGATGACCGGCCCGAGTTTGCCAACAAGGAGAGATTTCCTGAAGCCGACAGCGTTGTTGTGGCGGATTATGCCGAGGGCCTAACTCAGTTGGACATCCGCCCGAACACGGCGGTGGTCGTGGCCACCAGGGGTCATCGCGAGGACGACAGGGCCCTGGAGGCCGCTGTTCGCAGCCCAGCAGGGTATGTGGGCCTGGTGGGCAGCCGACGCAAGACGATCCTGATTTACGAAGAACTGCTCCAGCATGGCATCCCCCTGGAAAGGCTTCAGGCCGTTCATGCGCCCATTGGCCTTGACATTGGGGCCAAGACGCCTGAGGAGATCGCCCTTAGCATCGTTTCGGAGATAGTGGCCTTCCGTGAGGGCCGTCCAGGCAAGACCCTGACTATGGAGGGCAGATACCTCCAGAAGCTGGCCCTAAAAGTGGGGGTTCCGGTCTAATACACAGGTAATGGACGGTATCTCCGCTATCCTCCTGGCCGCGGGGGAGTCCACCCGTATGGGGCGGCTCAAGGCTCTCCTACCCTGGCAGGACTTGACCCTGATCGAGTATCAGGTGCAGTCTCTCCAGAAGGCGGGCGTGGCAGAGGTAGTGGTGGTTGTAGGCCACCGCGGCGATGAGGTGGAAGCGCCGGTGAGGGGAAAGCCCGGGGTAACGACCGTGGTCAACCCTGACTACAAGCAAGGGAAGACCACCTCCATCAAGGCTGGACTGCGGAATGTTTCCATCTCTGCCACGGGAATCCTTGTGCTGTCTGTAGACCAACCCCGTCCCGCTCACATCGTGGAGTCTGTCATCGAGGCCCATTTGGAGCATGGCGCACCAATCACTTGCCCTGTTTATCGCGGGCATGGGGGCCATCCCCTCGTATTTTCATCCAGCCTATTACCGGAACTCTTGGCCATCACCGAGGAAGGGCAGGGGTTGAGGGAGGTTACTCTGCGGCACAAGGACGACACCTACCATTTGCAGGTGGACAGCCCTATTGTGACTGTGGATGTCAACTCGCCGGAGGACCTTCAGGAAGCCCTGGCGCTTTTTGCGAGTGCGTAGGCCTCTTTTCTTGTTTGCTTGTGGGGAGTTTGGTAGATGGGAGTTGCCTTGCCCAAGCATCAGGCGCTATGACAGAAGACGACCGCTCAGATAACCTCTTCTTCCCGTAACGTAGCGATCTCCCTCTCGTCAAGGCCAAGCATATCCCTCAGTACCTGTGCCGTGTGCTCTCCAAGGTCTGGAGAAGGTCTTTCGGCACCTCCGGGGGTTCGGGACAGTTTCACGGGCGTGTCTATCATCTTCACCTTTCCAAGGCGTGGGTGAGGTATATCCTTGATCATGCCGCGGTGCAGCACCTGGGGGTCTTTGGCCACCTTGTCTATGGTGTTCACAGGGCCGCAGGGGATGCCGAGGGCTTCCAGTTCCGTCAACCATTCCTGGGTCGTCTTCTTTCTTAGGGCTTCTGCGAGGATTGGCTCCGCGATGCTCCAGTTCTGGCTTCGCACCCATCCGTCATCAAAGCGAGGGTCGTCTATAAGGTCGATGAGGTCAAGGGCGGAGCATAACAACGGCCACTTCTCCTTTCGACCGTCCGCAAGGGCGATTGTCATGTAACCATCGCTGGTCTGAAACGCTTGAAAGGGGGCGGTAACCGGGTGCCTTGTACCAAGGGGTTTGGGGACATCTCCC
This sequence comes from Chloroflexota bacterium, assembly GCA_027622595.1. Taxonomy (GTDB): domain Bacteria; phylum Chloroflexota; class Dehalococcoidia; order Lucifugimonadales; family UBA2985; genus JASLXI01. The sequence continues at coordinate 4,836 of JAQBZZ010000053.1, read as the reverse complement.
GTGGCGAAGTAGCGGGTGAAGGCGTTTTCCAGGATCGATACCTGGCAGTCGAGCATTGCTATGTCGACCATCTGCCCGAGTCCGCTACGATTACGTTCCTGTAGGGCCGCCAGTATGCCGATGATGGAGAAGAGGCCGGCGGTGATGTCGCCCTGAGAGACTCCCGGGCGAATAGGTGGCCCACCCGGCTCTCCGGTGATGCTCAGAACTCCTGCCATTCCCTGGACAATGACGTCCAGGGCTGCTTTGTTTGAGTAAGGCCCGCTCTGTCCAAAGCCGGATATCGCCGCGTAGATGATCCCGGGGTTGTGTTCGCTGAGGACAGGGTAATCAAGACCAAGCCTTTTCATGGCTCCAGGGACAAGGTTCTCAATGACCACATCAGCCTTAGCCACCATCTGCAAGAAAATCTCCTTGCCTCTGGGCTTGGAAAGGTCAAGGGTAATCCCCAGCTTGCCCCGGTTGATGCTCATAAAATAGGAGCTCTCACCATCGATGAAGGGGCCACTGGCGCGTGACCTGTCCCCGATCTCCGGCTGCTCTACCTTGATGACCTGCGCACCAAGGTCTGCCAGCACCATAGACGCGAAGGGGCCGGCGAGAACGTGCGTGAGGTCAATCACAACAATTCCATTCAGCGGGCCAGGCATCGTTCTGTTCCTCCGTCGGTCGGTTGTATCTGTTGAGGATATTACCACCAACTACCGTTGTTTCAATAGCCCAAGGAGACCTGTTAGATAAGATCAGGCCATACTGAGAACGGGAGGGGTAGGTGTTATACTGGTCCAATTGTGATTGTCGGCGTGGTTTCAGTAAGAATAGCATTTGGCAAACCTGTGGTTGTGTCCTAGGCACGGTCTGGAATATAATGTAAGTTGGTATATTGCATGGATGATTTTAGACTATGACCAACGAGAAAAACTACTATCAGGTGCTTGGGGTTCCTCGCAGCGCCTCTCAGGAGGACGTGAGGACCAAGTTCCGTCGTTTGGCAATGGAGTACCATCCCGACAGGAACAAGGACCCCGTTGCGCAGGAAAAATTCAAAGAGATTAACTCTGCCTACCAGGTGCTCAGCGATCCCCAGAAACGAGCACAGTATGACCGCTTTGGCCACCTGGGAGTGGGGTCCGGAAGAGGGGCTGGCCAGGGCTTTGAAGGTTCCGAGACCTACGGAGGCTTCGGTGATATCTTCGATGCCTTCTTTGGTGGCTTTGGCACCCGCACCCGTAAGCATCCGCAGCAGGGACGCGACCTGCATACCACCACCAACATGTCCTTTGAGGAAGCGGTGTTCGGGGTGGACAGAGAGATAGATGTGGAGCGAGTGGAGCCGTGCAGCAATTGCAAGGGCTTAGGTGCGGAGCCTGGGAGCAGTGCGTCCCAGTGTTCTCACTGCAATGGTGCCGGACAGGTCAGGAGGGTTCAACGCAGCATCTTCGGGCAGTTCACCCAGGTTGGCCCATGTACTCAGTGTAATGGAGAGGGAAGCATCATAACCAACCCGTGTTCCCACTGTCGTGGCTCCGCGCGGGAGCGGCGACAGCGTAAGATCAGGGTGGATATCCCGGCTGGAGTAGAGGACGGCATGCAGGTCCGCCTGGCAAGGGAAGGGGATGCAGGGAGTAACGGCGGCGTGCCCGGTGATCTATACATTGCGCTTCAGGTGGAACCCCACGAAATCTTTCTCCGCAAGGACCACGATATTTTGCTTGAGCTTCCCATAAACTTCGCCCAAGCGGCCCTTGGAGACGAGTTGGATGTCCCCACTTTGAGCGGCCCCGAGACCGTACGCATACCGGAGGGCACTCAGTCCGGCACGGAGTTTCGCATAAAGGGTAAGGGAGTCCCTTATTCCGCCAAGGGCAAACGGGGCGACCATCTGGTCATTGTGAACGTGGTCACGCCCAGGAACCTGGATGAACGTCAACGTCAACTCCTGGCGGAACTGGCGGAGACCATGAGCAATGGTTCCAAGGACGATAAGGGCTGGTTGGGCAAATTCAAGGACGCCCTTGGTAAAGACGCCTAGGTTTCTTTACAAATTCAACAGCACCAAGACGTTATTTCCACTTGTCGGGGCCTCTCGTATCTACACCGACTTTCACAATCTACAAAAGTGAATGAAGAGAGTGCAAAAAACATGAAATGGCTTGAGTTGAGCCTTCGGGCACCGGCAGAATACGTGGAACCTCTCTCTGTGATCTTCCAGCGCCACGGTTATGGAGGCGTCGCTGTGGAGCTGGTGGGGGGCTATAACCCCGATGAAGACGAAACACAACCGGATGATTCCACCGCCATACTCCGCTCCTATCTCCCGGTCAACAGCACGACCGCGTTCCGCAAAGAGCAGATCAGAGTGGCAGTGGAACTAATCTCCCGCCTCTGCTCTCTTTCCCCTCTGGAGGAACGCGTCATGGAGCAAGGCGAGTGGATGGAGTCGTGGAGGAGCCACTTCTCTGTGCTGCATATGGGACGGATTGTCGTTTGTCCATCATGGATGGAATACACGGCCAAGCCCGGAGAGGTGGTCATTGGGATGGACCCTGGCATGGCCTTTGGCACGGGACACCATCCTACCACTCATATGTGCCTTGCGGAGCTGGATAAGCTGGTAACCTCTGGTATGAAGGTGCTGGACGTTGGAACAGGCTCTGGTATTCTGACCGTTGCCGCAGCTATGCTGGGCGCCGATTATGTTCTGGCTTTGGATATAGACCCGGACGCAATAAAGGCCGCGCGGGCCAACGTTAAGGCCAATAGCCTGCAGCGTGTGGTCAAGGTGCAACGAGGCACTATATCTTCCGAGAGTAATGTCGAGGGCGGATTTGACCTTGTTGTGGCAAACCTCTACACCAAGGTCATTCTGGGCATGGCTCCAACTCTGGTGGCTCAGCTTGCTACACGGGGTACTCTCATAGTTTCTGGCATCATGGCTGACCGAATGGGAGAGGTGGAGCGGGCCCTGGAAGCGGAGGGTTGCACACTTCTCCGAATGGACCGTGAGGGCGATTGGGCGGTGCTGGTGGGATCAAAGACCAGGGGATAGGAATGCATCGGTTCTTCGTAACTTCTCAGTCCATCCATGAGGGCAAGGCTAATGTGGATGGCCCCGTAGCCCGTCAGGCGGCCCGGGTGCTTCGTCTCCAGACCGGAGACAGCGTGGTACTGATGGACAACTCCGGGTGCGAGTACGTTGTGGTACTGCATGGCATATCTCCTTCTCGATTGGAGGGTGAGGTGGTGGAGGAACGACGCGGCCTGGGTAATCCGGGAGTGATGCTGACCCTTTACCAGGGAGTTTTAAAAGGCGACAAGTTCGAGACGGTGCTCCAGAAGGGCACCGAGATAGGTATCTCGACCTTCGTTCCTGTGCTGTGTCGACGCAGTATCCCCAGAGCATCAAAGGGATGGGCCGATGGCAGGCATCCCAGGTGGCAAAGCATTCTTACAGAGGCGACGGAACAGTCCGGTCGGGCCTGTATACCCACCTTGAAACCTCTTGTGTCTTTGAAGGAAGCCCTGACCGAGGCCTCCGGCGTGCGTCTCATGGCCTGGGAAAAAGAAACTGAGATGGGCTTCCGAGAAACTCTCGTTGACAACATGGAGAGGGTCAAGGCAGAGGGACTCAGCTTTCTGGTTGGGCCGGAAGGCGGCTTTGACCCGGAGGAGGTTGAGGAAGCACGTGATGCCGGCGTGGTGCCGGTGAGCCTGGGCCAGCGCATTCTTCGAGGCGAGACGGCAGGGCTTGCCATGGCCGCCGCAGTGATGTACCAGATGGGGGAGATGGGCAGGTAGAGACTCCCTGGCAGAGTCTTTCCAGTGTGGCCTTGAAAAGTATACTATACTTGCTGGGATATCCTAGAAAGGGGATTGGGCATGGCTAAAGTGGAGAACCTCCAGGAGGAGTACACCAGCCTGGAGCATAATTATGAGATCAGGGTAGAGGAGGCCATCGACGCCGCGTGTCTTTTGACCTTCGACTACGAGTACCCACAGCAGGAATGCGAGATATTAATAGATAGCGACGAGTTCACTGCCGTGTGCCCCTGGACCGGACTTCCAGACTTCGGTACCCTTACCATCCGTTACGTGCCCGACCGTAAGCTCCTTGAACTCAAGTCGTTTAAGTACTACCTTCTGTCCTATAGGCAGGTGGGTATAGTCCAAGAGCATGTCGCCAACCGCATTCTAGGAGACCTGGTAGCCACTTGCCAGCCGCGCCGTCTGGCCCTGACATTGGACTACAAAACCCGTGGCGGCATCCATACCGCGGTGGAGGTATCCTACCACGCCCCTGAGATGTAGCAGGAGAGTTTTTCGCCTTTTCTCCTAATCACTTGGGCCAACCAGTATGTCGTTCCCCTCTATCTTAACGGCATACTGGGCCAGCGGCTCATTGGCGGGTGGGCTGACGACAGCACCTGTCCTCACATCGAACTCACTGCCATGACAGGGGCACTCAAGCACCGCCCCATCCAACTCTCCGTTGGATAGGGGGCACCCTGTATGAGTGCATTCGTCTGTTACAGCGTAGTACTGGCCGTCCACGTTGGCCAGTACTACGCGCTCATCCTCAACTTCCACCAGCATGATCTCGCCGGGCGGCAAATCGGTGGTGACGGCTACTTTAACGAATTCCTCCAAGGTTTAACCTCCCTTGCTTTTGTGCGTGTTGAACATGTTAACACGCGCGGCGATATCTGTAAGCCGGGATTTCCCAGATCAAACTGATTTCCCTGGAATCGGACCCTCTTGATTGCCCTCAACTATAATCCCAGATTCCAAGGGCGTCAAATGCGGCCTGATTCGCTCAAATCCCCCGCTTTCATAGGG
>JAQBZZ010000011.1 GCA_027622595.1 Chloroflexota bacterium | reverse complement strand
ACTTTTGAGCGGCGGAGGCGGTACAATCAGGAGGTACGAGACACCCTTATACGAGGAGCTCCTTCACCCCAATCTCTCGGGTCCCGAAGTGTCCAATAAGTGCTGACACCCTACAACCTCTTGCTCCGGCACTAGGGTAGCAAATGGGTAGCAAAACTAAGAAACAGCCCCCTATCTTGGAGACAAGGGCCTCTTCTTGTGCCTAAATGTTGGTGCCCTCAAGGGGATTCGAACCCCTGATCTCCACCTTGAAAGGGTGGCGTCCTAGGCCGGCTAGACGATGAGGGCATGCACAGACTGTCGGGTGAAGGTGCTGTCTTCTACATCAGGATACAACCGATTAAGGGTAAAGCGCCAGTTGTTCCAGCCCCTCGGTTTCCCGCAGACCAAACATGATGTTCATGTTCTGGATGGCCTGCCCCGCTGCTCCCTTCACCAGGTTGTCCAGGCAGCTTATTACTATCAGGCGGTTGGTGCGCAGGTCCACGTTGGGGAATATGATGCACTTGTTGTTTCCCAGGGTGTGCTTGGTCATTGGTGACGAGTCCACCACCTGCGCAAAGGGTTCATCCTTGTAGAAACTCTTGTACAGGGCTCGTATTTCCTCTATTCCAGAAGGGCCTGGGGCGATGGCTCCATCTTTCAGTGTGGCATAGCAGGAGTTCAGGATGCCCCGGGTCATCGGTATCAGGTGAGGAAGGAAGGTGATCCTTGGCTCAAAGCCGGTGCCGACGCGGCGCAACTCCTGGGTGATCTCTGGCAGGTGGCGATGCCCGTCCACCGCGTAAGCCGAGACGTTCTCGTTCACCTCTGAAAAATGGGCCGAGAGGCTGAGGCCGCGGCCGGCCCCGGACACACCGGTCTTGGCGTCTATGATTATGTCCTCATGGATCAGCCCCTCGTGTATGGCAGGGGCAAGGGCCAGGATGGCCCCCGTGGGGTAGCAACCAGGATTGGCTACCAGCGCGGCCGACCGTATCTCACCCCGGTTCAGCTCTGGGAGGCCGTAGACCGACTCCTCAAGAAGCTGTGGCTTGGCATGGGGCACACCGTACCACTTCTCGTACTCCGACGCATCCTTGAGGCGGAAATCGGCGCTGACGTCTATGGCCCTGACACCCTTTTCCACAAACGGGATCAGTGCCTCGGCGCTGGCGATCTGTGGAAGGGCGGAGAACACCACGTCGACGCTGTTGGTCACCTCAGCCTCGATCTCCAGGTCAATGTCTGCCAGATGGGGAAAGGCCTCGCCCAGCTTCTGACCAACCGCGCTCCGCCCTGTGACCTGGGTGAGTTCCACCTCCGTGTGACGGTGCAGAAGGCGGGCCAGCTCTATTCCGAAATACCCGGTCACATTGATTATCGCAGCTTTCATTATCTTGTCCTCTCAGTTTATGCAGGGCATAAGTATAAGGCCTGCCTGGTTTCTGGGCAATATTTTCTGGGCTCAGCCCAATCCCACATAGGAATGACATTATGCAGCGCTATATTCAGTATGGGTGCAGGGCGTGCCCTGCCGCCTCCTAAACCTGGAAGGCAGAGGGGCACTTTTCCTTGAGAATACACTTCTCGCAGAGGGGCCGCCGCGCCTTGCACACCTGTCGTCCGTGAGTGATTAGGTAAACGTGGAAGGCAAAGACCTGTTCGGGGTCAATCGTCGCTTCCAGGATGTCGTGGGCCCGGTCAGCTGTGGTCTTTGAGCCGATGAATCCCAGGCGTTTGCTCACACGGTAGATGTGGGTATCCACGGGCATGGCCGGCATTCCCAGGGCAAAACACAGGACTATGGCCGCAGTCTTTGGCCCTACGCCAGGCAGCTCTCGAAGCCACGATTTTGCTTCAGACAAGGGCAACTCCTTCAAGAAGGAGAGCTCAAGATTGCCGCGCTTGCTCTGGATGTCCTTGAGCACCGCCTTGATTCTGGGTGCCTTGACCCTGGATAGACCGCCGATCCATATGGCCCTTGCAATATCCTCGTGGTCTGCCTCGGCCACCCGTTCCCATGCACCATCGAAGGCATCTCGAAGGCTCTCGAAGGCCCGCAGCGCGTTCAGGTCGGAGGTGTGCTGGGAGAGTATGGTGAACAGAAGCTCGGAGATGCCGTCGTACCTGGTTTCCCACTCGGCCACACCCTGCTCCCTCTCCAGGAGACGGAACGCCTCCCTTGGGGTTATCTGTTTCTTGTTTGGGGAATGTACGGAGGTCACAGCTTCAGGATTGTCCAGAGACGATGGCGTGAGGTCTTTTGAGAAATGGCGGGTATTGCTGAGAAAACGGTGGAGTCCTTCCGCCGCGGAAGGATGGAGCGGGAGATGGGATTCGAACCCACGACAGCCGCCTTGGAAGGGCGGGGCTCTTCCGCTGAGCTACTCCCGCTAGCCAGCGCTACCAGAGAACATTATAGCAGGCAGGTACGCGGTAGTCGATGTGGCCGGGATAGGCGAAGGTATAGGCAAGATGGCCGCGTACTATTACAATGGCATGTGAGATGCTGAACATAGATTCAAAGTATGCCAAGGAGATGGTGGCCCATGCCCTTGAGGACGACCCCAACGAGTGTTGCGGCATCCTTGCAGGCAAGGACGGGGAAACGCTGAAACTCTATCGTATGGTGAACATAGAGGCAAGCCCCTACCGCTACCGCATGGACCCAAAAGAGCTTCTCAAGGTGTACAACGAGATAGATGATAGCGGGTCGGAGATCGTCGCCATATACCACTCTCACACCCACTCGGAAGCATATCCATCCGCCACCGATGTGCGTCTGGCCACCTGGCCCGAGTCCCGATACATACTGGTATCCCTGCTGGACAGGGAAAACCCTCCAATAAGGGCCTTTCACATTGAGGATGGCACAGTCACCGAGGAAGACGTAACCATCGGTAGTCCCGCGTAATGATATTTGAAGGGACGGCCCGCGAGTCCGTGCGGCAATTCCGTTCCCAGGAGAAAAACCCTTGAGTTTCCCCAACGCGTCCCTTTTCCCGTACACCACGGAGGTCAGCGCCCAGGGCAATCTGGTCGTTGGCGGCTGTGATGTCACGGAACTTGCCGCGGAGTTCGGCACACCCCTCTACGTTTTCGACGAAGTTACGCTACGGGAAAGGTGCAGGGAGTTCGTCGGCGGGTTTCGGGAGCGTTACCCCGATAGCACCGTCATATACGCCTGCAAGGCGTTCATCAATGTTGCCCTGGCCCAGCTGCTCAAGGAAGAGGGCATGGGGCTTGACGTGGTATCCGGCGGCGAGTTGGCGGTGGCCCAGAGAGTGGACTTTCCCTCAGGGAAAATCTACTTCCACGGCAACAACAAGAGCCGGGAAGAGCTTGAGATGGCGCTTGAATACAGCATTGGGCGCGTGGTTGTGGACAACTTCCACGAGATGGAAATCCTCGGCGAAATAGCATCGCAAAGAGGGGTGGTCCAGGACATTCTGCTGCGGGTCTCTCCCGGAATCGACCCACACACCCACGTTCATACAACCACCGGCGTGCTGGACAGCAAGTTTGGATTTCCCATCGAGACGGGACAGGCACGTGAGGCTGTGGAAAAGGCGATGAAGGTAAGAAATATAAACCTGGTGGGCCTCCACTTCCACCTTGGGTCTCCCATATTTGAGCTGGAACCATATACCAAGGGGATGGAGGTTACGCTGGACTTCGCCTCCCGGGTAGGACTGCCGTTGCGAGAAATAAGCCCCGGCGGAGGGTTCGCCATAGCCTACACTCGTGACCAGAAACCACCCTCGGTGGAGGAGTACGCAGACGCCATCGCGTCCCCATTACAGGGCTCGCAGGGGCCGGACAGCCCTCACCTGGTAGTCGAGCCGGGCCGGGCCATCGTTGGCCGCGCCGGGGTGGCCCTCTACAGCGTGGGGGCCACCAAGGATATCCCGGGGGTCAGAAAGTACGTGTCGGTCGATGGAGGTATGGGTGACAACATCAGACCTGCCCTCTACCAGGCCGAATACGAGGCGGTTATAGCCAACAAGATGGTGGAGGAGGAGTGGGAGATGGTATCCATAGCCGGCAAGTTCTGCGAGTCCGGGGACGTGCTGCTGCGGGATGTCCTGCTTCCCAGGCTGGAACCGGGAGACATCCTGGCCGTTCCCGCGGCGGGGGCCTATGCGCCGTCAATGGCCAGCAACTACAACCTCGTGCCAAGGTCGGCCATCGTCATGGTGAAGGATGGACAGGCCCGCATCATAAGGCGTCGTGAGACCTACGAAGACCTGATGCGAAACGACCTTGTCTGATATTTTGGTAATGAGCACAAAATGACTACCCTGTGCCGTTCTTGAGACATTCACAAAATATTTGCAAATAAATTGCAAAACATTTACAAAGTAATTACAAAAGAATGTGGAAAGTAGTGGGACATGAAGAGGCCGTCGCCTTGTTGTCTAAGAGCATGGAGAAGGACATGCTGTCCCACGCCTACCTCTTTGTCGGGCCGCCCCAGGTTGGCAAGACAACCCTGGCGATGAACCTGGCCCAGGGTGTGAACTGCCTAGAATCTCCATCTGACCGTCCCTGTGGCGAATGTACCCAGTGCCGTCGGATAGCCCTGGGACAGCACCCGGACGTTCAGGTGATAGACCTTGTGGCAAATGCGTCCGGGACCGGCATTAGAAGGGAAATAGGCATCGACCAGGTGAGAGAGGTGCAGCACGCGGCTACCCTGAAGCCGTACGATGGGAAATATCGTGTGTTCATATTCCAGGACGCGTCGTCGCTCAGCTCGGAGGCTTCCAACGCCTTGTTGAAGCTCCTGGAGGAGCCTCCGGAGTCCGTGTTGTTCATATTGCTGACCAGCGACGCCGAGTCCATATTGCCCACCATCCTCTCCCGCTGTCAGTGGATTGGCCTCAACCATCTTCCCCTCAGTTCCATCGCAAATGAGTTGCAGCAAGCTCTCGGCACCCCTCCCCAGGAGGCCATTGACCTAGCCCGGCTCTCCAAGGGAAGAATCGGATGGGCACTGGAGGCAGCCAGAGACCCCAAGATTTTGGAGGACTACGCCGCGGAGTTGGAGCGCATGGCATCTCTTCTGGATGAGAACCTTGAGGACAGGTTCGCCTATGCAGAGGAAATGGCGACACTCTATGCCAGGAACCGCGAGAAAGCCATTGGGCAGATGAAGATGGCTGTCAGTTGGTGGCGTGATCTGCTGGTGCTGAAGAAGGGTGAGGGAGAGTTTGTATCCAACACACCGGCCATCGAAGCCTTGCAGCGCCACGCGCGCTGGGTTTCTTCTCGACAGGTGGTAGAGGCCATAAAAATGACTCGGGATACCATAGGGTACATGGAGGCCAACGTTAATCCGCGGCTGGCCCTGGATGTCTTGATGCTCTCCCTTCCGCGAAGAAGAGAGTAGACCAGGCTGAAGGCCGGCAACAGAAGGTGATGTAGATGTCAAAGCTGATAGGTGTTCGTTTTCAACCGATGGATAAGGTGCACTACCTGGACCCGGGGGACCTGGATATAAGTCTATTCGACAGTGTGGTAGTGGAGACGGACCAGGGACTGGAAACGGCCGTGGTCGTCATAGACCCGGACCTGGTGATGTACAGCGAGGTCAAGGGGCCCTTCAAGCTGGTGCTGAGAAAGGCTACCCCGGAGGACTTGAAATAGGGAGGACCGCTGGATGACGGTCAACCCTATTTTACTAATTACTTCCTGGTGGTTAGCGCCTCTTACTCCGTCACCCTGAGAGCTTGTGAGCCTTTCCTCCCCCATCGATGGGGGAGGGGACATATATTCACAAACCCTGAGTGAAGTGAAGGGGCTAGCGTAGATTAAAACAGCAGCTAAATGTGGGTGCAGGGCGTGCCCTGCCCTGCTACTCGCTCATCCAGGGAATGAACTTGTGCCACCCGTCCTGAAGTGGCTTGTGTATAAAGATTGAGTAGGGGTTTACCCTGGGAGGCCGCACCTCTCCTGGTAGATGCATCCCGGCTTCCTGTGGTGTTTGTCCCGCCTTGCGGTGGTTACACGAGACGCAGGCGCTGACCACGTTCTCCCATGTATGAGCTCCGCCACGGTAGCGCGGCATCACGTGGTCCAGGGTGAGTTGCTTTGTTTCACGGCCGCAGTAAAGACAGGTATAGTTGTCCCTCAGGAAGACCTCCTTGCGGGACAGCCTCCTCTGGAGAAGTGGCCGCTTGACCAGGTACACCAGCCGTATCACCGACGGAATGGGAACGAGGCTACTGGGAGTGTGCACCTCACCTCGGCCGTTTTCCAAGAGCTCGGCTTTCCCGACACCCATCAGGACAACCGCGCGCCGCACCGTACACACATTGAGTGGCTGATAGTTCTGGTTCAGCACAAGGACTGGCGCACTAATCATTTGGAACTAACCTAAGGCCCATCCCCCTGCTGGCTGTCTATCCGCGTCTCTAGTACATCCAATGCTACATTGAAGTCGTCTGGAACAAAGCCAAGGGCCTGACCAGGAATGGCACTGCGAATGTCCAGGAACACAGGTATCAGGGTAGACTCTACCATGGCCCTATTCAGCTTTTCCTGTATCCCCGACCTCTCGATTAGGAACTCCAATGGTAGGTTGCTGATTACCTCTCCAGGTGCCAGGTCAAGCAACTCCAATGGTAGGTCGCTGGAGTATCTGGCCGTCACAGTGATGAGAGCACCGGACAGGACAACCCCCATAACCAGACCAAGTGCCAGGCTTCCCACGGTATCAACCCACCCCAGGAAGACCATCTTCATCATGCCCTTTACAATTGTTTTGAGGACCTGAGCCGTCACGAAGACGGCGAAGAGGATGATGCCATAGGCTATGACGGTAGCCATGGTATCGCTGGAGATGGAATCGGTGAGGAGCTCAGCCACGTTATCGCTGAGGCGTCCTGCCAGAAGAACCCCAACAACAAGGCCTCCGGTGGTGAAAATAGCCCCGAAGAGCCCCATTCTCCACCCGACGAAGAACCCGATGCCCCACAGAGCAATAATAACTATGTCCAGCCAGTTCATATTACTATCCTACTAAATGACTTGTTGCCAATAGTATAACGGGAGTTTATCACAGGAGTATTACGGGAGCAAAGCCGGGCCGTGTATCCCACTTACGAATTTCTACTTTGACTCACTTGAAACGACGAACGAGTCCTTTCAAAATAATTCAGGAGTCGCCGAACGAGAAGCCCATCGACACTTTACAGCCGTATGGAGTGCCCTTACAATACAGTCTAACTGAGGGAAGCCGAACACAGCTCGCCTCTCAGTTTTTTGCGTTGTGGAGGGGTTCCGTGCCGGATAAAGGTAACTATCTCACAAAGGAAGGCCTAACCAGGCTGGAAGCGGAACTGGATGAGTTTCGGACGGTTCGGCGTCAGAGAGTGGCGGAGCGTATCCAGCAGGCCAAGGAGCTTGGGGGCACTGCGGACAACGCGGAGTACGACGACTCCAAGAATGAGCAGGCCTTTATTGAGGGGCGCATCCTCACGCTGGAGGAGATTACCGGCAATGTCATCATCATTGGTGGCGATGTTGCACACTCCGATAGGGTACAGCTGGGCGGTCATGTTACTCTTCTGAACCAGAACGGCGATGAGGAAGGGTACACCATAGTCGGCAGCGCCGAGGCTGACCCTGCCCAGGGACGCATCTCCAACGAGTCCCCCGTTGGAAAGGCCCTGTTGAACAAGAAGGTGGGAGAAGAAGTGCAGGTAAAAACACCTGCGGGGACGGTTACCCTTACCATATCGAGTATCAATTAGTCACTAACTGGGGTACACGACACCATCATGGTCAGAAAAGGCGGAGACCTGCTTCTCAGCCGTCGGGAGAAGTTCCAGCGTCTGCGAAGCAAAGGCATAGAGCCATTCCCTAATCACTACCGCCGCACCCACACCATCGGTGAGGCGTTAGCATATTTCAAGTCCAATGAGGCTGAGGAAGGGGCACAGACCCGCACATCACCGGTTGCTCTAGCGGGGCGGATCATGTCGTTGAGAGGCATGGGCAAGGCCACCTTCCTGAACATCCAGGACATCTCAGGGCACATTCAGGTGCACTTGAGGCGTGATCTCCTTGAGCAAGAATACGAGTTGGCCAGGGACCTTGACCTGGGAGACTTTCTGGGGGCTCAGGGGCCGCTATTCCTGACCCATACCGGTGAGATAACCCTGGAGGCCAGCCAGGTTACATTCCTGTCCAAGGCAATGAGGCCTCTTCCTGAGAAGTGGCACGGGCTGTCGGACGTAGAGATGCGCCATCGGCAGAGATACCTTGACCTGATTACCAACCCGGAGGCCAGACGCAACTTCCAGGTACGGAGCAGAATCATCGGGGCCATGCGCCATTTCCTGGATGCCAAGGGCTTCATGGAGGTTGAGACGCCTGTGCTGGTGCCCGTCGCCGCCGGCGCTATGGCTCAACCCTTCGCAACTCATCACAACAGCCTGGATATGGACCTCTATCTCCGCATTGCCACGGAGCTTTATCTGAAGCGTCTCATTGTTGGAGGACTGGACAAGGTATACGAGATTGGCCGGGTGTTCCGCAACGAGGGTATCGACCAGGACCACAATCCAGAGTTCACACTCCTTGAGAGCTACGAAGCGTATGCCGACTACAGCGATGTGATGGTCATGGTGGAGCAGATGGTGTCCACAATTGCCCAGGAAGTGCTTGGTACTACCAAGGTTCAGTTCGGCGAGAATGTTATCGACTTCGCACCTCCCTGGCGGAGAGTTTCCATGAGGGAAGAGGTGCTGCGCTGTACGGGCATAGATTTCCAGGATTTCATGGATGTTGCTGCACTTGAGGAGAAGATGAAATCCATCGGGATCCACGTGGAGGGGCGTAGCAGCCGAGGAAGGCTCATAGACAAGCTGGTTACGGCCAGCGTGGAGCCACAGCTTATTCAACCCACATTCCTCCTTGACTATCCCCTGGATATGTCGCCGTTGGCCAAGCAGAGGTCAGATGATCCTTCCCTGGTGGAGCGGTTTGAGGGGTTCGCAGGTGGCATGGAGATAGCCAACGCCTTCAGCGAACTGAACGACCCCGATGAGCAGCGGCAGCGGTTCATGGATCAGGAGGACCTGCGGAAGAAGATGGAACTGGACGAGGATATGGACCGTCTGGATGAGGACTTTCTCCTGGCCCTTGAGCACGGCATGCCGCCTACCGGCGGCCTCGGCATGGGAATAGACCGTCTGGCGATGCTCCTGACCGGCCAGGAGTCCATCCGTGAGGTCATACTCTTTCCTCAATTGAGAGAAAGGTAACATTTTCACTGGTATGGCGAGCGGGACTTTTCACCGCCAATCCTGAGATTGGCGAAGTGCTAGGCACATTTAGAGGTACATAAAAATGCTCAGCATAGAACTCATACGCCAGAGCCCGAAAGCGGTAAAAGAGGCCCTTGAGAGGAAGGGTGAGGAAGCCCCGCTGGAGGCAATCCTATCTCTGGATGTCGAGCGCCGCTCCCTTCTCACCGAAGTAGAGGACCTCAGAGCCAATCGCAATCAGGTCAGCAAGGAGTTGGGTCGCATGTCTGAGAGGCCGACCAACCTGGTTGAAGAAATGCGTCAGGCGGGCGACCGCATCAGGGCATTGGAGGAGCGTGTGAAAGAGGTGGAGGCCCGCCTGGATGAGGAGCTGCTCAAGCTGCCAAATCTGCCTCTCGCAGACGTGCCGCCGGGAACTGATGAGTCTGGCAACGTTGTGGTGCGGACTCAGGGCGAACTTCGTGATTTCGACTTTTCGCCCCTGCCACACTGGGACATTGGAGAAAACCTGGGCATCATCGATCTATCAAGGGGGGCAAAGCTCTCCGGCTCCCGCTTCTTCACCCTCAGCGGCGCAGGTGCCAAGCTTCAGCGGGCCCTCATATCCTGGATGATAGACCTGCACGTGGATGAGCATGGATACAGGGAGGTCTACCTGCCGTACATGGTGCGCCGGGAGACGATGGTGGGCAGCGGCAATCTCCCCAAATTCGCGGACAACCTGTACCACGATGACGAGGATGACCTGTGGCTCATTCCTACGGCAGAGGTGCCCCTAACAGGACTGCACAGGGAAGAGATACTGGAGCCTGGCTCTCTTCCAATCTATTACGTGGCCCACACGCCGGCCTTTCGCCGTGAGAAGGCTGCCGCCGGCAAGGACACTCGTGGCATCAAACGGGTGCACCAGTTCGACAAGGTGGAGTTGTACAAATTGGTGGCACCGGAGGCGTCTGACGGGGAGTTGGACAAGCTGATAGGCGATGTGGAGGATGTTTGCAGGCGTCTTGATATCCCATACAGGTTGGTTCAGCTATGCGCTGGGGACATGGGCTTCCCATCAGCCAAGTCCTTTGACCTGGAGATGTGGGCCCCCGGTTGCCAGGAGTGGCTGGAGGTCAGCTCCTGTTCCAACTGCACCGACTTCCAGGCGCGGCGGTCCAACATCCGCTTCAGGCCCCAGGCAGGCGCTCGACCCCAGTTCGTCCACACCCTCAACGGCTCCGGGCTGGCCCTGCCCAGGGTGCTCATAGCAATAATGGAGAACTACCAGCAGTCCAATGGCTCCATAATAGTGCCCGAGGTGCTGCGACCGTACATGGGCCAGGAAGTGATAGGCCCGTGACGAGAGGAAAAATCGAATGCCCTGCCGGCCCTGGCGAGACAGGTATGTACATAGGGATTACAATTAGAGGGACGACCTGTACCATACGAAAGGAACAAGACCATGCCATATGACATAACCATTATCATCGATGACCTCCCAGGCACCCTGGCACGAGTGGGGGAGTCCTTGGGTAATGCCGGCATCAACATAGAGGGATACTGTTCCTTTCCCTCCGGAGGCAAGAGCTACCTTCACGTGCTGGTGGAAGACGTGGCGGCCGCCCGACGTGCTCTCAATGAGACCGGTATTGAGATAACTCAGGAACGGCAGGTGCTGACTGTCGATATGCAGGACCAGCCGGGCGAACTGGGCATGGTGGCACGCCGTATAGCCAACGCTGGAGTCAACATAGACATGGTCTACACGGGAACCAAGTCTAGGCTGGTGGTGGTCGCCTACGACCTGGAAAAGGCCCGCTCCGCTGTATAGCAAAGAGGCCCAGTTATCGGGGCCTCTCCGGTGGTCCAGGGCAATCTCTCTGCTCTACTGTTTGAGTTCTACTACGATGGCCTTGATGTCCGATGTGCCAACATTCTCCACCTGGTGAGTCCATTCCTCGTGCCACATCACGTGGCCATCTGGTATGTCGGCCTCCATGGCGTCTCCGCCGGGTAGGTGAATCTTGACCTTTCCGCCGCTCACAAAATAAGCTATTTCGGAGGGATGTGAGTGGGTCACGTCCGTCTCACCTGCGCTCAGGTTCATCTCCAGGACACGGACCTGAGCGTTTTCCAACACCGTCTTGTAGTTCTTCGATGATACCTGTACTGGGTCTATGTATGTCATTACTTCTCCTAATTCTTGTGTTCCGTCTCACTTGTTCGTTTGCGTCTGTGATGACACTATGCTCACCACTCAAGCACTCTGCAATGCTTTAACGTGCTGATATGTGCTTATACTATAGGGTTGCCCTGACCCACCCTATGGACAGGTTATATTGAGATTTGCTATTACTCTGCTAGGCTTTGGAATTCTTTTCCGTAATGGCCTTCAGAATGGCGCCGGGAGTCATCGGCAGGCTGGTCATGCGTACACCGATGGCATGTGAAACGGCATTCGCTATCGCGCCCAGTGGGGGTACGATGACAATCTCACCTACCGCGCGCAGCCCGAAGGGGTGGCGGGGATTTGGCACTTCAATAATGACGGTATCAATCATGGGCATGTCAAGGCTCGTTGGCATTCGATAATCCAGCAAGCTGGAGTTGGCCATTGTGCCGTCTTCGGTTATGAAATACTCCTCATGTAGTGCCCAGCCAATTCCCTGGAGGGCTGCACCCTGCATCTGGCCTTCAACGTATGCAGGATAGACTGCCTTTCCGGCATCTATAAACGTGGTGTAGCGCAATATGCTCACCTTTCCCGTCTCAGGGTCAATCTCAACGTCCACCATGTGGCCGCCCAACTGTGCTCCCACACCTCCTTGGGTATCTATGGCTGAGCAAGTGACTAGACCTCCTGTCGAAGGTAGCTTGCTTGCGAGCTCCTTGAAACTGAACTTATCCTCGGTATTCTTTGTGCAGATGAAAGTCCCGTCTACAAATTCCACATCCTCTGGTTGCACTTCCCACACTCGAGCAGCGCGGGCGCTCATCTGTCGAATTACCTCTTCGGACGCCAGAATGGCAGCGCGGCCGGTGTCGAATGTTATGCGGCTGCCGTTGGTGCCGCCCGTGTAACCCACGGAGTCCGTGTCGACGATAGTTGGATTCACGTCCTTTACGGGAATGCCCAACACCTCAGCGGCCTGCATCGCCACCGAGGTGCGAGTCCCTCCGATGTCCACAGAGCCGCTGATAAGATTGATAGTTCCATCGGCAATTACGTTTATTGTTACCGAGGACCCGCTGCCACCTCCGTTGAGTCTGTATCCAACGGCTACGCCGCGGCCACGATTTGGGCCTCCCAGTGGGGCGTTGTAGTGTGGGTGAGCCTTCATGGCTTCCTCAACCTCCTCGCATCCAAAGTGGAGATGCGCTACTCCACTTGGAGCCCGGTCTCCTTCATGGACTGCGTTCTTAAGCCGAAAGTCCATGGGGTCCATTTCCAGCTTCTCGGCCACCTCATCGATGACGGACTCCACGGCAAAAGTTGTCTGTGGCTGGCCTGGCGCACGGTATGCGGCAGTCTTCGGCTTGTTCACAACCACGTCATAGCCGTCCACCAGCATGTTGTCCATTTTGTAAGGCCCAAATCCGCCCATTGCTCCTGTGCCCACTGATGAACCGGGGAAGGCTCCTGCTTCATATGCAAGATAGAGTTCGGCGGCAGTGATCAGTCCACTCTTGTCGGCACCGATCTTGCACCGCATGTAGGTACCGGAGGCGGGGCCGGTGCCCTCAAATACCTCCTTTCGAGTCATGGCAATCTTGACCGGATAGCCAGATTTCTTGGAGAGGATGGCGACCACGGGGTCCAGGTATGGGACCTGCTTGCCTCCAAATCCACCGCCTATCTCCATGGGCACAACCTTTACCATGGACTCCGGTATACCCAGGATTGCCGCCGTGGATGCCCGAATTGGGAAAATACCCTGTGTAGCAGTCCAGATAGTCACATGTCCGTCTGCTGACCAGAACCCTGTGGATGTCTGAGGCTCTATGTAGCCCTGATGCACCATCTTCGTATGGAACTCTCGCTCGACTGTAACATGAGCGTCCTTGAAGCCCTGTTCTAAATCTCCGCGCTTCCATTGGATATGGTCGGCTATGTTGCTCATGACCCCCGTGTCTTCCCCTGCGCCAAACCGTTCAACACGGAATGTGGTTGTGATGTTCTCAAGGATCAATGGTGCGTCCTCCTTCATCGCTTCCCGCACGTCAAAAACCGGAGTCAGCACCTCGTATTCAACCTGTATGAGGCCAAGGGCTTCTTCTGCAATGTGAGGACTTGTGGCCGCAACTGCCGCCACCGCGTGGCCCTTGTAGAGCACCTTCTTGCTGGCGAGGACGTTCTCCGCCACCATGCGTAAACTGCCGCGGGTCTCTGCGAAGTCCAGCACCTTCCTGTCATCCACTATGCCAAAGTCCTTTGCCGTGGCCACGGCCTTGACTCCAGGCAGGGCTTCTGCCTTGCTGGTGTCTATGGACAATATAACTGCGTGGGAGTGGGGACTGCGGAGTATCTTTCCGTGCAGCAGTCCTACCAACTGGATATCGGCTCCGTATTTGGCGCGGCCGGTTACCTTGTCCACGCCATCGTGACGTATCGGACTGGTGCCAACGACCTTGAACTGGCGTGGCCCCTTGCTTTCTCGATCTGTCGTTGTGGTCATTGAGAATCTCCCTCGGCAATATCACCGGTATCGGACAAAAAATAACGCTGACTGCGTCGATAACGGCGCGGCCGGCGTATCGACTGCTTTCTCTAAAGGGCACGAATCACAAATAGCTTTGGCTATTGCTACTCCAGCCCCGCCTCCACCCTTCCACGCTCCAGAGCCGTCTCTATCGCCTTCATGAGCCGACGGGCTGAGTCTGCCGACAGCTCAACGGCAACCCTGGAATCTACCCCCATCTCGCTATTCACAAAGTCTATGTTCAACGCGTTTTCAAGCTGGGCGCTAAAGGGATGGTCGTAGGACACGTTTGCCCGTTTCAACTCAAACCAGCCCTTGGAACCCTTGCCGCTGCCTATAATCTGTGCGCTCTCAACAATGTTTGTGCACATATCTGCGCTCTCTTTCGTTTTCGCGGACTTAAGCTAGGTGTTTCCCAAGGAAGTCCAACGTCTTGTTCCAGGAGTCCATAGCCTGCTCCTGCCTGTATGCCGGGCGGTCGTAGTACCAGAAGCCGTGACCAGCCCCGTCGTACCTGTGGAACTCGTAGGTCTTGCCGTTCTTCTTTAGTTCTTCTTCCAGGGTGTTCACCTGGTCTGGGGGAGGGTTCTGGTCGTCGTTGCCGAAGATGCCAAGTATGGGACAGGGTAGGTCCTTGGTGTATTCAATCGGGGCAACTGGCTGGTTGGGAGTCAGGCGGTCAGGTGCCATGACTACGTTCCCTCCCCAGCAGTCCACTATGGCGTCGAATCCCTTTCCTCGGCAGGCCGCAAGGTAAGCATGCCGACCGCCGGAGCAGTTTCCAAGGATTCCCACCTTGCCATTGGAGTTTGGCAGCGCCTTCAGGTAGTCGAGAGCGCCCTGACAGTCCCCGACCACGCTATCGTCTGCGACTCCGCCCTCGCCGCGCGCCTTTGCCGCCACGTCGACGGGTGAGCCATGCCCGAACCGGTCAAACAGGTCGGGACAGATCACCGCGTATCCATGGTCGGCGAACCGCCGTGCCGTCTCGCGATAGAACTCGTCCCATCCGGGCATGTGGTGTGCAAGCACTATTCCGGGGTAGGGGCCGGGTCCGTTTGGCCTTACAACGTAGGCGTGCACGTCGTCACCCTGGTATCCCTTGATCGTGATCATCTCTGCGGTCATGCCTTCATTGGCATCGGTCTGTTGTTCGTTCCACATGTTCTCTCTCCTTACTTTCTCTGGTTTTCTCCGACCAAACATACCAAATAGCGAAAAAACGGGATATCATATGGTACCACTACAGCATCAGCATGCAATCCCCAAAACTGAAAAATCGGTAACTCTGGCCTATCGCCTCCTCGTAGGCTCTCATCACCAGGCTCCGGCCCGAGTCCGGCGAAGTGTCACGCCCTGCAAACGCGCACACCATCATCAACAGGGTGGAACGAGGCAGATGGAAGTTGGTGATTAGCCCGTCCACCAGCCGGAAGCGATGCCCCGGCAGGATGAAGATGTCTGCCCAGCCCGATACCGGCTCCAAGATAGCTTCGTTTTCGTGACTTCCGTGAAGGGAAAGAAGTGCCGCCTGCTCCAGCACCCTGACGCTTGTGGTGCCGACGCTTATTATGCGCCTGCCCTCGGCGCGGGCCAGGTTTATCTCTCGGGCCGCATCTTCGCCAACCTGGAAGTACTCTGTGTGGAGCTTGTGCTTCTCAGGCTCCTCCGACTGCACAGGTCGAAAGGTGTCAAGGCCGACGTGGAGAGTGACGCGGGCGAAGCGGATACCGTCCCGTCCAAGGCTTTCCAGCAGTTCCTGGGTGAAGTGCAGCCCCGCGGTGGGAGCGGCCGCGCTGCCGTCGGCCCTGGCGTACACCGTCTGGTAACGCTCGCGGTCGGCCAGAGGGGTGTTGATGTATGGCGGAAGGGGCATCTCGCCTGCGCGCTGAATAACCCCCTCGTCGTCGAGGCGTATCAGCCGCGTCCCGCCGTCCGCGTCCTCCAGCACCTCTCCCTCGACTCCATCCACCTCAAACCTGGTTCCCGGTCGGAGGCGTCGTCCCGGCTTCACCAGCGCTTTCCAAGTCCCTTCGCCAGTCCGTTGTAGCAGCAGCACCTCAACCGCGCCGCCGGTGCCCAGTCTGCGGCCTATGAGGCGCGCTGGAATAACGCGGCTATCGTTGACCACAAGCAGGTCTCCGGGCCTGAGGAACTGGCCTATCTCGTAGAAGCGGCGGTGCTCAAACTCGCCCGTGGAGAGGTTCACGGCCAAGAGGCATGAGTGGTCGCGAGGCTCGATGGGGGTCTGGGCTATGAGTTCTTTTGGCAGAGCGTAATCGAAATCGCTGGTACGCATGAGTTCAGCCACGAAGCGGGTGCAGAATAAGTGCTATACGCGGGAAGCGGCGGCAAGGGCCTTGAGCTGTGCCGCCCTGAGCGTGTTCAGCATGAGCATCGCCACCGTCATGGGGCCGACACCGCCAGGGACGGGAGTGATGGCCGCGACTTTCTTCGATACCTCTTCGAAATCAACGTCCCCCACCAGCCTGTATCCCCGTTTATTGGTGTCGTCTGGCACCCTGTTCATGCCGACGTCTATTACGACGGTGTTTTCTCCGACCATGTCCGCGGTGATGGCGTTGGCCTTGCCGATGGCGACGATGAGGATGTCCGCCGAGCGCGTGAATCGGGCAAGGTCTTTTGTTCCCGTGTGGCACACGGTGACGGTGGCGTTGGCCCACTCGGCCTTCTGCATCAGCAGGATGGCCGCGGGTTTGCCGACTATGTTGCTACGTCCGCAGATGACAACGTGTTTGCCGTCGGTCTGGTAGTCGGTGCGCTTCAGGAGTTCTTGTATGCCCGCCGGGGTGCCGGGAACGAACATAGGTTTCCCCTCGACAAGCCTGCCGAGGCTCAGGGGGTGGAGGCCGTCCGCGTCTTTATCTGGGTCCATGGAGAGGATGACCGTCCGCTCGTCCATATGGGGTGGAAGCGGAAGCTGCACCAGCACGCCGTGGAAGCGGTCGTCCTCGTTGACGTCCCGTATGCGCCCTATGAGTTCATCCTGAGTTATGTCGGCGGGCAGCTTGAAGGTTTCTGAAAAGATTCCGACTTCCTGGCAGGCCCTGTGCTTGTTGCGCACGTAAATGGCAGATGCAGGGTCATCGCCAATCAGGAACGCCGCAAGGCCGGGGACGATGCCGTGCTTGGCCTGAAGCTCGGCCACTCCCTGGGCCACCTCGTTACGGACGTCCTGGGCAATCTTGTTGCCATCGATGATTACAGCGCTCACCTATTTTTCTCCTGCCATGTGGGATGCAGCGAAATATTAGCATAGGCGCGGAGCCATAACAACGAAATTTCTCCGAGAAACACCTTGATGCCTATCTGGATGAACTTGAGTGGCGGTTTAATAATCGTGAGAATCCCTGGCTGTTTCGGGATACCCTCACTCAGTTGATGCAGACTGATCACCTTGAGTATCGGGCACTCGTCTCATAGGGAAGCTGGGCGTATGCGTGTGCTCAGGCTCTTGGGATTCTCTCATCTCGGCTACTAGTTCCGCTACAATTTGTTTTGTTGTGCGCATCTCGTCTTTTCTGTGCTTCCACGCCCTATAGACTGTGCGTAGCACTAGAAAACCTGACCCAAAGGTGCCGAATAAGGCCAATGCCTCCCAGACAGCACCCTCTATCCCTAAGTAATCCTGGAAGTCAGTGGGCAGCAACGCTAACAGGAAAGCAAGCACAACCCCAACCCAAGGCCACGCATCATCGTATTGGGGTCGGTCACGATTACCCTGTACTTCGTTCAGAATAAGCTCCAACCTGTATTGATTTACTGAGACATCCACCTGGACAGACTCGAAGACGGTCTCCACCACAAAGGGCGGTTGGGATGCCCTCTGGATAAATTGCTGCTCTCCGTCCTTAGCCACTTTGCACCTCCCCACCAACCACGTACAATCCGAGTAGAGTAGCTAAGAATTGCACCGAATAACCACAATCTCCACAATATACTATGACTACGGGGAAAGACGTACCAACGTATTGACCGGATGAACCTGTATAGTTTGCCGCCACAGTGACATATGGGTGAACCAGCCAGTTGTTGCCCCCAAATATCGGACACGCTCTGACTTCCGTCCAATTTTTGTCGAGCTGACTGATTACGGCGCTGTACTCCGCATCGTTCATGCGCCCGTCTCGTCCAGGCATAATCCCCTCCATTTTTGAATGACAAGGGAATCATACCATGCCAATCCGCTTCAAAGGGATAACCCTGGAAATTTCTTGCAAGTTTCGGGCTGGTAGCATGAGTCATGCCATCGATCTTGTAGCCTCAGCGACCGCCAACTACAATGCCTATTATGATGCATGCGGCAGATGTGGTTGAAGTAATAGATGCGCTTGAATCGACTGGTGTCGACGTGTGGGTTCAGGGTGGTTGGGGGATTGATGCCCTACTGGGAGAGCAGACACGCCCACACGATGATTTGGACGTGATAATTCGGGCAGATGACATTGAGGCCGCGATGCGGGTGACTCATGGCCTGGGCTTCTCAATTATGACAGATGAGCTACCCCAAGGATTTGTGGTACGCGATACGGCGGACCGTCGCATTGATTTCCATCCCGTCCGTTTTCGAAGCGATGCCAGTGCGGTTCAGCAGAGTAATGGCGGTAGTGAATGGGTGTTCTCTGCACCTGGATTGCTAGGCACTGGATGGATCAACGGTCGAGAGGTACGGTGCCTGACACCGGAAGAACAGGCGCTGCGCGCTACTGACCAACCTGGGGAACCGGGGTATGAACCCGATGAGACCGACCGACTGGACATACAATTGCTCCGAGATCGATTCGGGATAGCGCTTCCTTATCCTTTCGGCAATGACCCGATTTAGCAATCAACCCTCCTGTAGACACAGCTTCAACCGTCCGAATATAATCCAGGGGTCTAAATAGCCCTAAAATACAAAAGAAACGGGTGGTGTGAATGCTGACCGTGGGCGTTGATATTCTGGAACTGTGGCGGCTGAAGGGCGTGCTCGAACGCTGGGGGCCGAGTTTTTTAAACCGCATATACACTCCGGACGAACTGGCCTACTGTCGGGGACGCATACCACAGTTGGCGGCCAGGTTCGCCGCCAAAGAGGCGGTCATGAAGGCCCTCGGTACGGGCACTCGCGGCGTGGGCTGGCGAGACATTGAGGTGACACGCAAGAGAGGCCAGGCCCCGCAGATAACGCTTCACAACAGGGCCAGCGCCTGGGCGGTCCGCATTGGTATGACCCAGGTGGCCATAAGCCTCTCCCACTCCCGTGACTACGCCGTAGCCTCCGTGGTGATGAGCCTCGATGAAAATAGTCACCACTGAAGAAATGCGCCTGCTCGAAGAGAAGAGCGCTCGTGAGGGTGTTTCCACGGATACCCTGATGGAGAATGCTGGACTGGCCGTGGCCGAGAAGGCCAGGGAGTTCCTTGGCGATGTCCGTGGCGTGCCCATACTGGTGCTGGTCGGCCCAGGCAACAACGGTGCCGACGGAATGGTGGCGGCGCGCCACTTTGGTGACTGGGGCACAGACGTGACAGCCTACCTCGTCCTTCCTCGAAGCGACGACGACCCCAAACGCCAATTACTGCTGGACAGCGGTATCAACCCTCTGCTGGCTGAAGATGACGCAGGCTTTTCACTCCTGAAGGGCCTGTTAACCAAGACTCGCCTCGTCATAGATGCCGTCCTCGGCATGGGAAGACCGCGGCCCATAGAGGGAACCCTGGCAGAAGTCCTCACTCTGCTGGTCAACGAGCGGGCCGCCAGGCCGGAACTTGGACTCATTGCTCTGGACATACCGACCGGACTGGATGCGGATACGGGAGAGTCGGACCCCCACTGCCCCACGGCGGACGTGACGATAACTCTGGGATACCCAAAGGCGGGCTTTTTTGCCTTTCAGGGAGCCGCCCATGTGGGACGACTGGAGGTGGTGGACATCGGCATACCTCCGTCCCTGGCGGCAGATGTGCCCCAGGAGCTTATTACGTCCGACTGGGTAAGGGACGTCCTTCCCAAACGACCGCTGGACTCCCACAAGGGCACCTTTGGCAGGTTGCTGGTCATCGCTGGTTCCATGAAGTACATCGGTGCGGCGTACCTGGCCTGTCAGGGAGCCACCCGGGTGGGCGCAGGGCTGGTCACACTGGCGATACCCAAAAGCTTGCAGCCAATGCTAGCCGCCAAGCTCACCGAGGCGACTTATTTGCCCCTGCCAGAAGAGGACGGTCTTTTGTCCATAGAGGCATCGGAAGTCGTTCTGTCAGAAGTATCCAAGTACCAATCGCTGCTTGTGGGTTGCGGCCTAGGCCAGGGCTCCGACGTGGCACGGCTGCTTCGACAGACCCTCCTCACATCCCGCTATCCGGGAATCCCTATGGTACTGGATGCCGACGCCCTGAACGTCATGTCGAGAATACCGGAATGGTGGGCTGGACTGAGAGGAGAGGCCGTCGTGACACCCCATCCCGGGGAGATGTCCAGGCTTACGGGAATTTCAGTGGGCGAGATCAACGCCACACGTCTGATTACCACCAGGAAAAGCGCCGTACAGTGGAACAAGTCGGTGGTACTGAAGGGAGCGTACACCGTGGTAGGCTCACCCCAGGGCCGGATACGGATAAGCCCGTTCGCAAACCCTGGCCTCGCCTCTGCGGGAACGGGGGACGTGCTGTCTGGAGTCATGGCAGGGCTGTTGGCTCAGGGTCTCTCCGCCTTCGATGCCGCCTCGTGCGCAGTCTACCTCCACGGGGCTGCCGGAGAGCAGGTGAAGCGGGAGATGGGGGATACGGGCATGCTGGCCAGTGACCTGCTGCCACGGCTTCCAATAGTCATCAAGCAGGTGAAAGAGGGTACACTCCAGCTTGATCAAGCTTCGGTTGATGCGTAGAGGCATCTTCCCTATAATGCCCTTGGGATGTGACCATGCTTCTGGCCATAGATGTCGGTAATACCAATGTGACCATGGGGGTCTTCCGGGAGGAAGAGCTTGTGGCTACGTGGCGTTTAGCCACGGATACGCACAAGCTGCCCGATGAGTATGGCCTTCTGATTCGAAGCCTGCTTCCCCTCAAAGGGGTGGCGCCCCAGGATGTCCACAGTATTGCCATATGCAGCGTTGTGCCGCCTCTGACCCAGGTATTTGAAGACCTGAGCAATACCTATTTTGGATTCCCTCCACTGGTGGTGGGGACAGGGACTCGAACCGGAGTGCGGATACTGTACGAAAACCCCCGTGATGTGGGTGCCGACCGCGTGGTTGATGCGGCCGCTGCCTACAGCCTCTACGGTGGGCCGGTCATCGTCGTGGACTTCGGCACAGCCACGGTCTTCGATGCCATCTCCAGGGATGGAGACTACCTTGGGGGAGCCATCGCATCGGGCATTGCCCTCACCGCTGAAGCCCTGTATGAGCGCACATCTCAGCTGCGGCGCGTAGAGTTGATACCGCCAAAGACGGCCATTGGCCGAAACACCGCGGCCGCCATCCAGTCGGGCATCCTTTTCGGGCACGTAGGCATGGTGGAGGCGATGGTGCACCGCTTTAAAGCAGAGATTGGAGAACATACCAAGGTGGTTGCCACCGGCGGCCTGGCGGCCTTGATTCAGAAGGAGACCTCCGTATTCGACGCCGTGAACGCGAATCTTACCCTGATTGGCCTTCGTCTCATCTACCAACTCAACGCCGATACCAAGAAAGAGCACGGAGACGAACGCCATGAATAGCCCTCTTTTTGGTAGCAAGGTCATTCTGGGAGTCACGGGGAGCATCGCCTGCTACAAGGCTGCCGACCTTGCGAGTAAGCTCACGCAGCAAGGCGCACTGGTGGATGTCATCCTCACCCGGGGTGCTGCCAACTTCATCACGCCTCTTACATTCCACAGCCTGACTCACAGGCCCGTTATTACCGACCTGTTTGACGTACAGTCGGAGCAGGCGATATCGCACGTGGCTATGGCACAGAGCGCCGATATCATCGTGGTGGCCCCGGCCACCGCCCACGTCATCGCCAAACTAGCTCACGGCTTTGCAGACGACGCCCTCACCACGACCATACTGGCTTCCTCCGCGCCCGTAGTAGTCGCCCCTGCAATGGACGGCTACATGTTCGATAACCCCGCCACCCAGGAGAACCTGGAGAAGCTGCGGCAGAGAGGGATCACCATCATAGGGCCAGCGGAGGGATATCTGGCATCTGGTCTCAAGGGCATGGGACGCATGCTGGAGGTGCCCCAGATAGTGGATACTCTGTGTGGAATACTGGGTCGGCAGGGCGACATGGCCGGGAAATCGGTGGTGGTCAGCGCCGGGGGCACCCAGGAGCCGATAGACCCTGTGAGGGTGATAACCAACCGTTCCTCGGGCAAGATGGGCTACGCCGTGGCCCAGGCGGCCCGCGACCGCGGCGCGAGAGTAACCCTCGTTACCGCGCCGACCTCTCTTCCCGACCCTGCCGGCGTGGAAGTGCGGCACGTGACCACCGTGGCCGAGATGCGGGAGGCAGTCCTGAGCGCCTGCGCGGGTGCGGACGCCCTCATCATGGCTGCTGCGGTCAGCGATTACCGTACGGCCGAGGTTGCCTCACAAAAAATCAGGAAAAACGATGCTGGTGAAGGACTTGTGCTCCATCTGGCGAAGAACGACGACTTCTTCCTTGAGGTGCCCGAAGGGGTGCTGCGGGTGGGCTTTGCCGCCGAGAGCGAAAATCTTCTGGATAACGCCCGCAAGAAACTCACGGACAAAAAACTTGCCCTCATCGTCGCCAACGACATAACCGCCACCGATAGCGGCTTCAACGTTGACAATAACAAGGTCGCCATCCTGGACACGGACGGAGGCGTCGAAGATCTGCCGCTGATGACCAAGTACCAGGTGGGCCATAGTATACTGGACAGGGTGGTGAAGCTGCTTGCCCTTCCGTCCGAGGAAGGGCCGTCCACACCAGCGGTTTCTTGACACTCGGGTAGCTCCGCTTTAATCTTGCATGGGGGCCTGTAGCTCAGTGGTAGAGCGGTCGGCTCATAACCGATTGGTCGCAGGTTCGATACCTGCCGGGCCCACCACCATTTAGCGTAATGGCAATAAGTTCGCCAACATCTCATTCATAGCAGGAGGCGACCGAGGAATGGGATTTCGTGAGTGGGCCGATAGGCAGGTTCGCAAGAGAGACGTGAGGCGGGCGATTGAAGAGACACACTTCCAAATCAGGCTTTGGGAAGGACTCACGAGCGCCCTCAAGGTCACTGAACATAACAAGGCGACTCTCGACCGGTTTGACGACAACCTTCGCGAGTATATGGATGCGCTGATCTCTGGCCTGCGCGAGAACGAGGCTCGCCTCTGGGGGTTTAAGGGAAATCCTGTTGAATGGAACGATCCTCAAGCAATGATAGTGTCCGGGCTAGTGAAATGGGACGAAGATAAGAGGGAGCGTCTTATTCTGGCTGATGTTTACCTAAGTGACCTTCGGATTCGATTGACTCATATTCTAGATGAGTTGCAAATTGGCCACTTAACAGCCTCAGAGGCACGAGCCACTGTGAAGTCCGAAATCGCCTCCTTCCATGACGGGTGTTTGGATCACTGCAAGCGCCTTGAGGATGAGGCCATCTCTGGTGGTCTCGCTAACCAAAGAATCATCGAGAAACACAAAAGGCTCGCCGAGAAACGAGTAGGTGCGATCATTGGCAGGGCTCTGTCATAACCCTTACCATGAAACCCTTAGTCTAAGAGCCGAAGTAGAAGTTGAAAAGTTCTGGTTTCTTCACGCATAACCCACCAGTGGCAAGACCAATCCCTCGTCGTTGCGAGAGGTATTCGCCCGTGGCAACCCGCTATTCCGCGCGGGTGTCAGTGGCCTCCATGGCAGATAGCCAATCACGAGTTGCTCTCGGGGAGCGCAAAATAACCACCTCAAGATGGGAATGCTCGGGTTGCTCAAAGAGAATGGGAAGTGTACGGCGTCTACGCCAGTACGTGCGGAGCAGCCACAGGAACAGGGAGTCCCGGCTGAGAAACTGAGTTAGAAATCGCTCACGGTTTCCATTCCAGAGTTCCTCCTTGCCAAATGTGCGACGTAATGTCCGTCGCAGTAGACGCCAAATCGGCACCCTTAGAGGGTAGTTGAGCCAAACGAGAACAGTCGCCCCTGGCCACACCAGGTCGCGCACAGCGGTATAGTTGCCGTCTACCACCCACGTATCGCCTTCCAAGGCATTGTGCACTCGCTGTCGAAAAACATCCGTCGGGGCGGCGGTTCAGTTGGCCTCCCAGTTAAGGGAATCCAACTCTATGTGGGGGACATCCAACAGCCGTGAGAGTTGTCGAGCCAGGGTTGTCTTGCCGGAACCCGTTGAACCCACGACAACTATTCGTTGCATCTGTCCCATGAACTCATTGTCGTTCTTATCAGCGAAGGCATGCATATGCCGATTGTACAACATTGTCCTGCATGGTAATGTCTCCTGGGTGCTTGGCGGGGACGGCGCACTTCAACTACAATAGGTAGGTCTATTGAATCCAGGGAGGATACAAGGACTGGCCCTTGCTTCCAAAGCGAAGGAGAACAAGGAGGAAATCCATGACAACACCCAAACACAATAGCAACATCATTCCAGTCACCGTCTGGTACGACTACATTTGACCCTGGTGCTACATAGGACTGGCCAGGTTGGACCAGCTAGCGCAGGAATATCCCCTCGAAACTAGCTATAAGAGCTTCTATCTCAGACCCGACATACCTCCTGAGGGCAATGTGAGGCCGCTCAGAGAGGGCGAAAAGGTGGGCGCACCCCTCACAGGTCATATCGGCGATGTCGCAGATGAGGCAGGACTCACCATGCGGCGTGCCCCGCTCACGCCCAACACACGTATGGCCTTCGAGGCCTCTGAGTTTGCGAAGGACAAGGGCCTCTTCGAGCAATTCCACAGGGTGTGCTACAAGGCTTTCTGGGAGGATGGAGCCGATTTGGGGCAGCTCTCAGTGCTCCAGCAACTGGGGGAGCAGGTGGGTCTCAACGCTCATGAGATGAAGGAAATCCTGGACACCGGCCACTACACCGCCCAGGCCCAGGAACAGTACGATGAAGCTCTCTCAATAGGGGTCAACGGCATACCATCCTTCATCATCGGCAAGTACTTCTTCTCAGGCGCTCAACCCTATGAGCTTTTCAAAAAGGTGGCCGAAACTGTACGGAATGAAGAGGTCGCTGGCGAGGGCTGATAATGTCTTCTAGTTTGACGCAATGTGGCTCTGAACAAGCGAATCGACAAACTATTGCACTAACTCCAGAGCATGGTGTATCGTATTGGTACACTAAGAAAGGAGGTGATCAATATTTTGTTATCTGATAGATGGACTGCTAGTGAGGTGTCTGTAGCGTAGACGGCACCGGACAAAAAGACGCTCGGTATCCGTTTACGGAATACC
This sequence comes from Chloroflexota bacterium, assembly GCA_027622595.1. Classification (GTDB taxonomy): domain Bacteria; phylum Chloroflexota; class Dehalococcoidia; order Lucifugimonadales; family UBA2985; genus JASLXI01. The sequence goes on along the minus strand of JAQBZZ010000011.1, from coordinate 17,720 downwards.
GGCAGGCACTGAACCCCGAAGTTCTCGGCTCAGTCCACTGAGACGGTCTTTGACCGCAAAGCTTCGGGGTTCTTTATTTTCACGATTTTCCTCTGTATCCTGATAAGTCCACAACCCTGCTCCAGCATCAATCTCCGTTGATGTTCACGTCAGACCGCAATTACCAGCTCTAGAGCCGCGCCTCTTTGCCGTGGATGCCCGTTGCGCCGCTGGGATGGTTGCCGCGCGACTCCTCAATCTGAGGAGTGCCGTCACCTTCGGTGCATCGTACCTCTACTACGTGATTGCCGGCCGTGAAGGGCCAGTCGTACCGCCACAGGACCCAGGTTGTTTCTGACAGCGGCGCTCTCAAGTTGGCCTCCTGCCAGGCGCCATCATCTGTGCGGACTTCAACCTTGGAAATCCCCCGTGCTCCTGCGAACGCGATGCCTCCAATCGGGACCAACTGCTGGCCGTTGTTCTCGTAGACGGCATTCACGGCCACGGTATCTATGACAGAAGTCGCTGTGACCCTGGCCACCGGGTCCCAGCCGCGCTTGACCCAGTAACCTTCATTGAGGTCCTCCACGACTTCTATTTCGGTTATCCATTTGGGCTGTTTCATCCCGTAAAGATCGGGAATCCATATCCGCAGCGGAAACCCGTGGTCAATGGGAAGTGGATTGCCGTCCCAGTCATAGCAGAGCATGATACGCTGGTCTGATGCGATCAGGTCAAGGGCAACCGTCTCGTGGAACCCGTCGCCGCATGTCATATCCAGATAGCGTGCCTTATTTGTTGGCTTGATATCGGCAAGGATATCTTGCAGGCTCACGCCAGTCCATTTGGTGGTGCTAATCAGGGATGTTCCTATCCGACCGGAGATGCACGATAGCGTCACGTACTGGTCGCGTGGCTCATAGTTGTTGCGGATATTCTCCAGGCTGAGTATTTGGGGATTCTCAACAAGGCCGAAAATGGGCAGCGACCATGTTGCCCCGTCAATGGTCGTGGTGCTTGTTCTGATAAACACCTTGTAGTGGTCTTTCAAAGGGGTGTACTCGGGTCGCGTCCCGGGAGCCGGCATCACGGGATCGTCGGAATTTGGAAAGGACGGCCCGATGCTCTGCTCGGTCTGGTGTGTCATGGAGGCATCCCGTTCGTCCTCAATCTCACGGCGTGCTGCCCGGGACAGCAGGTTGCCAAGGGAGCTGCTGGCAACAGTGATGGTGGCACTGGCAGCGCCGAGGCGAATTAGAAAGCTTCGCCGGTCGATCATGTGGACCGTGTCCGGTTGCCCCTCATCTGCCGATAGAAGCCCATAACCAGGGTTCGTGCGGATGTATGCCTCCCTCAACATTACACCCCACACCAGGAACAGCCCCATCTGCCACAACACGATCAGGAGAGGCTGGACGGTTGATTGGGTGATCGCAATACTTATGGCTGTCATTGGGAGTCCAACCAGGGCGCCCACCACCAGCCCAGATGTCAGGTCCGGCCACACTGCACGAAATCTGAAGAACACGAAGAATAGTGTTCCAACCACCGCTCCCGCGGCAAAGAAGTTCAGGACAGCCGAGATGTGCTCGGCTGTCTTCGCCGTGCCGGCCACGCTCAATCCCATCAGCCGCAACGCATCTATCATGAAGTCAATGCCGAAGGTAATCAGCGGGCCTGGCAGCACACGGGTGATCCAGTCAAACAGGTCAAACGGGGCGAACGGCAGTCCAGTCCACTCGTTTGCCAGGTACATTATGCCCAGCAGAGGAGCCGTAAGGAGCACTCCACTCAACACGCCAACTCCGATGTTTAGCTTCTGCATCTCTCCTCCCATGAACAACGTCTGCTAGTCGAAGCTCTTCAGGTCATGGACTGTCGCGGCATCCAGACGCTGGATCACCGCGACTATCAACTCCAGTGTGTGATCGAAGTCCTGGCGGCTGATAACCCCGTAATGGCTGTGCAGATAGCGGGTGGGAACAGCTATGTTGATGGTTGGGGCACCACCCCGGGACCGCTGAATCTCGGCGCCATCCTCGCCGTAGCCGTTCAGAACATCGAACTGGATAGGTATTTCTTTCTCCTTGGCCACATCTATAAAGAGGTCCCGCAGCTTCAGATTTGGCATCATGGAGGTATCGTGGAGGAAGATGGCGGGGCCTTTCCCAACACGTTCCTGGGACTCCTCCTGTGAGATGCCAGGATAGTCCCCTGCCACGCCTGCCTCAAGGTTAATTCCGATGTCGGGCTCCACTCGATAGCTGCTCGTATGGGCACCTCGAAGGCCCACTTCCTCTTGCGTTGTGGACACCGCATAGAGGGTATTTGGTGGGGGAAGGTTCTTGAGGCGGCGCATGACCTCCACCATGACCGCAAGGCCAATGCGGTCGTCCCAGGCCTTGGCCATGTAGAGCGAGCCTCCACTGAGGATGGTGAACCTGCTATCGGGCGTAATGGGGTCTCCTGGACGAATGCCCAAACGTTCCTCAGCATCCTCAAGGCTGTCGGCACCCACATCTATGAACATCTGGTCCCGTTTGAAGACCTGGTTGCGGGCCTCGGTGGTCATGACGTGGGGGGTTTTGATGCCAGATACGCCTTGTACAGGCCCATTCCTGGTCAGAATGACCCAACGCTGATTGATCAGGGCCTGGTCCAACCACCCGCCGAGGGGTTGGAACCTGACATAGCCTTCGGCGGTGACGAATTTGACCATAAGGCCAACCTCGTCCATGTGGGCCGCCATCATTATTCGAGGAGGGCCGTCGTCCTCGCCCAGCCTTGCCATGAGCGAACCCATGCCATCCGTTTCCATGTGGCTGCAAAGGGGAGAGAACTCTCGTTGCATTATGGACCTGACGGGGCCTTCAAACCCTGAAGGGCCGTCGGCGTTTGTCAGTTCCTCCAACAGAGACTCGATATTATCCATAACTGCTCCCCTTAGTCACGTATCCGATGATTTGTACACCAGTAGCGTACCACATTTCGGTGGCTATCAAGCAGGAGAGCGACTGGCATGATGGCCCCAGCCAAGCTATAATCTTGTGAATACTTTTGTAATATGCCGCCGTAGCTCTTTCTGAGTGGCGCGGGAGAAAATATGCAGCCCATCTCTTTCGAAAAGATCACCCTGGCCAACGGCCTCGACGTGATTCTTCACCAGGACGCCTCATTACCCATGGTGGCGGTCAACGTCTGGTACCACGTTGGTTCCAAGGACGAGAGGCCGGGCAAGACTGGGTACGCCCATCTCTTTGAGCACCTCATGTTTGAGGGTTCCAAGCACCACGACAGTGGATACTTCGAGCCTCTGCAAGATGTAGGGGCTACGTTGAACGGCTCCACCACTCCGGACAGGACCAACTACTGGGAAAACCTCCCATCCAACTATCTGGAACTGGCCCTCTGGCTTGAATCGGACCGCATGGGGTTTCTGCTGGATGCCCTTGACCAGCGCAGGTTCGACATCCAGCGCGACGTGGTGAAGAACGAGCGTCGACAGAGCTATGAGAACCGTCCCTACGGCGTGTCCTCAATCCATCTTCAGGAGGCCGTATATCCCCTGCCTCATCCGTATCACTGGCCCACCATTGGGTTCCATGAAGACCTGGATGCGGCTACGGTGGAAGACGCCAAGGCCTTCTTCCAGAGGTTCTACACCCCTTCCAACGCCAGCCTGGCCATCGCGGGCGATTTTCAACTGGAGGAGACCAGGGAGATGGTGGAGCGATACTTTGGGAGTCTGGCACCCGGCCCTGCACTCCCTCGTGCCGGACGCACCGACTCTCCTCTTCAGGGTCATGTGAGCCTCACACTGCATGACAGAGTGCTTCTCCCTCGTCTGTCCCTGGTGTGGCCTACGATACCGCGGTTCCATCAGGACGAGGCCCCTCTTTCAGTCCTGGCCGCCATATTGGGCGGTAGCAAAAGCTCTCGGCTGCACCGTGTTCTGGTGTATGAGCGTCGCATTGCCCAGAGCGTCTCCGTTGGACACGGGTCATCGGAGATAGCAGGGGACTTTCAGATCGATGTGACAGCCGCCGCGGGACATACGGCTGAGGAGGTAGAAGAAGCAGCCCTTATCGAGATACAGCGCATGTGTGATAATCCTCCGCTTCCTGATGAGCTGGCAGGGACCAAGAACCGCATTGAGTGGCAGCACATCCGCCAGATGGCCACCATCGGCGGCTTTGGAGGGAAGGCCAACCGGCTCAACTCATTCAACGTCTTTGCTGGCGACCCGGAATTGATTAATCGAGACGCGGAGCGCTATCTGGCGGTCCAACCAGATGACGTGAGCCGTGTGGCCCACGAGTACCTGGCAGTACGCCATGTACGGATGGTGGTGCTCCCGGAGCCATCGCGAAGTCATGCTAGCACTTCCATCGACCGCACCATCCAACCGTCACCTACTGCGCTCCGCCCATTCGTGCCTCCAGTCGCACAGCGCCACCGTTTGGCCAATGGCCTTGACCTGCTGGTGGTGGAGAAGCGCGAGCTTCCCGCGGTGGCCTTCGGCCTGCTTCTGGATACGGGTGGTGCAAAAGACCCCGTGGCCCTGCCGGGGTTGGCCGCCTTCGTTGCTGCCATGCTCCAAGAGGGAACGACAAGCCGCTCCAGCCAGCAGATTGCAGACGAGTTCGAGTTCATGGGCAGCCAACTTTCCGCTGTGAACGGTAGGGAACGGACCGTGCTGGCCGCCGAGATTCTGTCCAGGCACCTCCCCAAGGCCTTGGAACTGGTGGCAGACGTGGTGCAGAACCCCACCTTCCCCGAAGAGGAGATAACCCGGCTGCGCACCGAGAGACTGACGTCTCTGCGCCGTATACGCGACGACCCAACGGCCCTGGCGGGTCGTGTAGCGTCCGGTCTCATTTACGGAAGAGAGACCTCCTACGGCCACCCCCTCAGCGGGACCGAGGATGCCCTTGCGGCGCTCTCTCGCGATGACCTGGTTGGCTTCTTTGCCGGAAACTACAGCCCTGAGAGCGCCACCCTTGCGGTGGTGGGAGATATCTCCCTGGAAGAGGTCACAAAGCTGGCGGAAGAGCATCTGGGAAACTGGAAGGCCCGTGGGCAAAGGACAGATACCCTGACAGATACCCTGGTGGAAGCTACAAACGGCTCAAAGCCAGCATCCACCACTCTATATCTGATGGACAAACCCGGAGCAGCCCAATCGGTGATTCGGTTCGGCCTTACAGGGGTGCAGCGCCAACATCCGGATTACCAGGCCTTAGTCTTGTTGAACCACCTGTTTGGCGGCCAGTTCACGGCCCGGCTAAACCTCAACCTGCGTCAAGACAAGGGATACAGCTACGGTTATAACTCCTGGATCGAATGGCACCGTCGGTCGTCACTGCTGATGGCAGGGGGCGCGGTTCAGACGGACGTCACCCGAGAGGCGGTGCAGGAGACCATACAGGAGTTCCATGATATTGGTGGTGGTCGGCCCGTGACTGAGGCGGAGTTCGATGGGGCCAAGGCTGCCCTGCTACGCCACTTTCCCTCATCCTTCGAAACGTTCTGGCAGATACTGGAGGAGTTGGCACAGTTGGTGTCATTTGACCTTCCTGCTGACTACTACCGCACATTCCCTGCCAAAATCGAGGCGGTGTCTCTGGAGGACGTGAGGCGTGCGGCCCTGGAACACATAGCGAACGACCGCCTGACGCTGTTGGTGGTCGGGGACCGAGAAGTCATAGAGCCTGGCCTGCGGGATATTGGTCTCCCAGTGAGCCTGGTGGACTACGAAGGCCGGGAGATTTAGGCCTGTGACCATATGACCATAAGTCTTCCAATAGCCCTGGGGCTGTTCTCACTGGCTGCCGTGGCCATAGTAGTGGCGGCCGTTTTCCTGACAACTGCCGCAGACATCATTGCATCCAGGATGGGTCTTGGGCGTCTCTGGGTGGGATCGTTGCTTCTGGCCGGGGCCACATCCCTGCCGGAGCTGGCTACTGGTGTAGCTGCGGCCCTGGCGGGGTCCGCTGATCTGGCCGCGGGGAACGTGTTTGGGGCCAACACGCTCAACGTGAGCAAACTGACGGTCATGCTGGCCCTGATGGGCGGGGCTCAGGTCTTGCAGAAGCTGGCGCCTCAGCAAGCATGGTTGGCCTTATCCGCCGTTGCTTTAACAGGCCTGGCTACCCTATTTGCCGTATTGAAAGCCGACGTCACATTGCTGGCCGTGAGCATACCTGGGGTGGCGATTCTTACCACCTATGTGGTCGTGTCGAGTGCTGTGCGCCGATTCAGCGCGGGCATAGAAGAAGAGCAGTCCGACGATGCAGCTCCTTCCCACTCCCTGCGATGGGCCTGGATGGTGTTCACAGCCTGCGCGGCTGTGATCCTCGTGTCTGGTCCACTTCTGGCCCTCACCGCCGACCGTATAGCCGATCTGACGGGTATTGGTGCAAGCTTCATAGGCGTGCTGGCCCTCGCCTTCGTGACCTCCCTGCCGGAGCTGACCGCCGTCTTCACTGCCCTGCGAATTGGATCCCCAGATCTGGCCGTAGCCACTATATACGGGACCAACTCCTTTAACATCGCGGCCCTGGGTGTAGCGGACCTGTTCTACCCTGGCGGCTCTCTCTTTGCGGACGTTGGCATCAGCAGCATCAGTGCAGGGCTGTTTGCCGTCCTTCTCACGGGCCTGGGTACGATCCAACTTACGAAGTGGGGGCCGCTGAAACGTTCTTCCTTCACCGCCAGCGCCCCGCTATTTTTTGGCATTTATATGCTGGGACTACTCGTCGTATTCCGGCTGGCGTCATAACAGGGGCACGGTTTTTCGAGAGTACGTGTGAGGCACCGGCGCGTATCCCGCGTATTCTAGGTGGATAGGGAGGTGCCGATGAGGCTTCCAACGGCAAAGGTGACTGTCGCCGCCGCACTGCCTGCGATGACCATACGCAGTGCTCCCGACGCAACACTCCTATCGGTCATCCATGCCAGCACTCCGCCAACGGTCAGCAGTGCGCCTGCGCTGAGGACGGCACTTATCGGGATGGCCAGACCAGTGGCTCCAAAGAGGTAAGGAATAATGGGGACTAAGGCCCCGGTGACAAAGGCAGCAAAAGAACTGAGACTGGCTCCCCAGGGCGAACCCAACTCCGATGGGTTCAGCCCCAACTCTTCCCTGGCCATGGTATCCAGCGCTACCTTCGGGTCTGACATCACACGTTTCGCTATAGTCTCCGCCTCCTCTTTGGAGAGTCCCTTCGCCTGGTAGATCAGGGCCAACTCCTCCTCTTCCTCCTCCGGCCACATCTCAATCTCGGCCTTCTCCAGGCTTATCTGGTGCTCATACACATCCCGCTGGGAACGCATGGACACGTACTCCCCGGCTGCCATGGAGAAGGCTCCTGCCAGCAGACCTGCAACCCCCGCCAGGAGCACGATGTTCGTATCGCCGGTTCCACCCGCCACACCCATCACAAGGCTGAAGTTGGACACAAGCCCGTCGTTCACTCCCAGCACCGCAGCCCTCAGGCTGCCGCTTGTGCCGCTAAAATGTCCTCTTTCGACTCGTATCGTCTCTGTGCTGTCCTGTCCGTTCGAAAGGTTCCTGAGTGTACGACCGTGCTCTCGTTCCTCCTTGGCCAGGTCGTGGGCCTCCGGGTCAAGGGAGTAGGTGCTGATATCTTTGGCCTCTCCCCTTAGAAGCAGTGGCACCATTCTGTTTGTCCCGAACCGGCGTGCCGCCCACCTGAGGAAGCGAAGCCGAATGCCGGAACTGGCTGGTACAAGGGTGGCAGTGTCCATGCCCAGCTTTTCCGCCCACCTGGATGCGTGGCGCATCTCTGCCTGGACCAACTGACGGAACACCCCTGCCCTTTCGGAATCTGCTTCTGCGTCAGCCATCGCCTCGTATACCGCGGCTGCTTGCAGTTCCCCCTTCAAATACTCCTTGTAAGTGGCGTTGCGATGCCTGTCGTTCAAGTCCCATTTCCTTTCCGCCAGCGGCCTGCCCAACAATCGGTTGCCACCCACATGTTAAAGACCTGACGCGTACATGGCAACACCCAGGTATTGCCATATATATGACAGGAAATCACGGCCAAGCCGTCAATCTGAGCCCGGAGCGGGACCAAACCAGTGGTTCAAATGCCTTGTATGGTATACTCACCCCAGTTTGTAGACCCTCTTTTCTGAGATGCGAGACCTCATTGAAAGAGACATCAAAACATAGAGTCGGCACGGGGAAGGAGAACAGTCTTCCTGGTGAACGGCTATCGCTGCTCAGCGAGCTTGGCCGTCGTATGACGTCCAGCCTTGACCTGTCCACCGTTCTGCAAACGGTCGTGGACGCAGCATGTGACCTCACCGGCGCACGATACGGAGCGCTGCTGGTGTCCGACCCCTTTGGTGCGATCCAGGAGTTCATTACCCACGGCATAACCGACAGAGAGCGAAATCGCATTGGTGAGCCACCCCAGGGTTTGGGCCTGCTGGGATGGCTTACCCACGAGCAGGAACCTCTTAGACTGTCTGACCTGTCACTGCATCCTCAGGCGGTGGGCTTTCCTGCCAATCACCCACCCATGAAGACCTTCCTCGGCATCCCCGTCAGTCAGGGGGACGAGGTCTTGGGCAACCTCTATCTCACCGAGAAGGCGAATGGGAAGGAGTTCACACAGGAGGATGAGGTGCTCCTCCTGCTCCTTGCGGCCCAGGCGGCCGTGGCGATTCACAACGCTCAGCTGCACAACACGGTGGACAGGGAACGACATCGCCTGGATGCAATTCTCAACGATGCCCCCAACGGTATGGTCTATATCGAGAAGGCAACGGGCCAGTTACAGGCAAACCGCCGGGCCGAAGAGATGATGGAGCGCTCGTTTGGCCCCTCTGAAAACCTGGAGACTCTGGAGGCGCAATGCCTCACCGCGGACGGTGACCCCATTCCACGGGGAAGCCACCCCTTGAGCAGGGCATTGCTGGGTGAGCTTGTAGACGGCGAGGAGCTTCTCATAACCCGTGCCAGTGGTGCCAGCCTTCCCGTTGTGTGCAGCGCTTCTCCTATACATGCCATATATACCGGAAGAGGAGAGGTCACAGGGGCGGTAATCCGGTTCAGGGACATCACCTCAATGAAGGAGGCTCAGCAGCACATTGAGAAACTGGCTGCAGAGCGGGGTAAGCTCTTGGAGGAGGCCGAGCTGGAGCGCCAGCGGTTAGCGGCCCTGATTGACACATCTCCGGTTGGCGTTTTTGTCGTCGAGGCCGGCAGCGGGCGTGTGGTGGTGGTGAACCGGGAAGCCCAACGCATCCTGGGTCTGTCTCACGAGACGAACGATCATCTGGAGTTCTTCGAGCAGGTTGCCGTTTACAGGCGGCCCGATGGCAGCGCATATGAGCCGGAGGAGCTGCCACTCCAGCGTGCACTGTACCGTGGAGAAACCGTGCGGGCTGAAGAGGTCCGCATCGAGGTCTCAGACGGGCATACCGTTCCCACTCTCATCAATGCCACACCGGTCTACTCCACCCGCGGCCAGATCATCTCTGCCATAGCGGTTATTCAGGACATCACACCCCTGGAGGAGATAGACAAGCTCCGCAGCGAGTTCCTGGGTATGGTGAGCCATGAACTGAAGACACCGCTCACGGCCATCAAAGGTTCGGCGGCAACCGTGTCGGGAAGCCGTAGGCCATTCAATGCCGAGGATACGCGGGAGTTCTTTGAGATCATCGATGAGCAGGCGGACCGGCTCAGGGACCTGGTGGACAACATTCTGGACATGACTCGTATTGAGGCAGGCTCCATGTCGGTGAATACAGAACCAATGGAACTGTGCGAGGTGGTGGATGAAGCCATAGCCTACCTTACCCGCGCCGGTGGTTCACAGGATGTGCGTCTCAGCCTGGCCGATGACCTTCCCATGGTCAAGGCAGACCGGCGAAGGGTCGTTCAGGTGCTTGGGAACCTTCTGGGCAACGCCGCCAAATTCTCTCCAGCCGCATCCCCAATTTCAATAGACGTGGCGTACGAGCATGGTGTGGTAGCGGTGCATGTTCGTGACCAGGGTAGGGGCATTCCAAAGGAGAAGCTGCCCAACCTGTTCAGGAAATTCTCACAGGTGCATGACGACAGTGGAAGCAAACTCTCGGGCAGTGGCCTTGGGCTTGCCATCTGCAAAGGGATCGTAGAGGCCCATGGTGGGCATATATGGGTGGACAGCCCGGGGGAGGGGCAGGGTGCTACCTTCAGCTTCACTCTGCCGGTGGCGGTTGAAGCAACAAGCGCAACTCTGCCGGACACCACGCATAGGACACAGCTTTTCGGCAGGGTCCGTCGTACGGGAGAACGGACGCGAATCCTGGCCGTTGACAATGAGCCTCAGAACCTTCGCCTTCTGCAACGTGCCATTGATGAAGAAGGCTACCATGCAATTGTGACCGGCGACCCTTCCAAGGTCATGGAGTTGATGGAACAGGAAGAGCCTGACCTTGTCCTGCTAGACATTGTTCTTCCGGGAATCAGTGGTTTTGAGCTTCTCCAGCGGATTAGAGAGTTCTCAGGGGTGCCGGTGATCTTTCTGACCGCCAGCAGCAACGATGAAGATGCCGTCAAGGCCCTGAAAATGGGAGCAGACGACTACATCACCAAGCCCTTCTCTCCTTCGGAGTTGCTGGCCCGCATAGAGGCTGCCCTACGGCGCCGTGCCATGCCAGATACTATGGACGTGAAGCCGCCTCTACAGGTGGGAGATATGAGCATTAACTTTTCAGAGCGTCGCGTCAACGTTTCGGGTCAGCCCATCACCCTCTCCGCTACGGAGTACAAACTCCTGTACGAACTGGCGATTCATGCAGGCCGGGTCTTGACTCATGACCAGATACTGCACAGTGTGTGTGGGCAGGACTACTCTGGAGAGACGGACCTGATCCGTTCTTTCGTCCGTAACCTGCGTCGCAAGCTTGGCGATGATGCCCGCCACCCTAGATATATCTTCACCGAGCCCCAGGTCGGCTACCGAATGCCAAGGTCCTAGCTCCCCTCAAGTTCACGCGCCCTTCTCCCCAGCGGTATTCCCCCTGCGACACCAGTCTGGTGTCCTTGCAATACCCTATAAATCGTCATTGCGAGGAGGCAACAGCCGACGAAGCAATCTGGGGGACGGGTGTGCACCCCGCAACCAGATTGCCACGTCCGCCTGCGGCGGACTCGCAATGACATTCGCGGCAAACTTCGGGGGCAACATACTAGTGGCATTTGTGCTCCGTGCATTTTCTCTAAGACACGAACTTTGCCCTCTACGTTCACGATTTCTTCACATCACGCTGGTAGATATTCACGAAGACTGCATGGCCTCTGTGTAACATGAGACTGCATTGAGTAGTAAGGAGCAGATACAGCGGCATTGGATTCACGTCTGCCGAGAGATAAAGAGCAACATGGAAAACTCCAACTACGGCGTAACCCCAAATGTCCTTGTAATAGAGGATGACCAGAGTGTGAGGAGGATGCTCCGTATTGCCCTGCGGACCACGGGGTTCAATGTCACCGAGGTAACTACAGGTATGGAGGCCATCCGGGTTTTGGACCAGCAGCCCACGGACGCAGTAGTCCTGGACCTTGGCCTGTCGGATGGCTTGGAAGGCAAAGTCCTTTGCCACCTCCGCAATTTCGCTCAACAACCCAGGGGGCTACCGGTATGGGTGGTGATATCAGCTCTGAACCAGGATGAAGCTGTGACTCGTTATGGGCCATTGGGGAATCACTTTATGACCAAGCCCTTCGATCCCTGGGAGCTGGTTGGGACCCTGGAAGGGCTTATAGCGGCAAAGCGTGGAGAAAGCCATGCTTAGGCCGATACAAGAGATTTTAAAAGTAGGAGGACATAACATGGTTTGGCTGAAAAGTTGTCCCCGCTGTAACGGTGATCTCTCCGAGAATCAGGATTTGTACGGGCGTTACGTGACCTGCGTTCAGTGTGCCTATTACCTGAGCGAGGTGGAGGAGGTTGTGCTAAAGTATTCCATGTCCGTTCAGGTCGCGGACGAGGTTGAGAAGGTTCTGGCCTCATCCGGAAGCGCCAGGTGGGGTGGCCGCGCTGCATAACGGTACACGATTATCCTGTCAGAACGCGCACATATATCCATGTCATTCTGAGGTAGTATCGACAAGTCGAGACGACCTCAGAATCTAAGGCGCACCATGCCTGTTAAGGGCATAAGTCCTAGATTCCTCGTCGCTCCGCTCCTCGGAATGAAATATGGGGCGCTCAAAATGCCATCAGGCCACATCATCCCTTGGTTAGGTGCAGGCTAACAGCGCAGCGTACCGTCCGGTATGTGGGTGCAGGGCACGCCTTGCGCGGGCTAGTCCTGGGTTGGAGACATCGCCATCAGCTTGACGAAGTCGTGCCTGGTGACTATGCCTACCAGTGCCTTGCCTCGCACCACGGGGAGCCTGCTGATGTTCTTCTGAATCATCAGGTCTGCCACTTCGGCAACAGGCGTGTCTTCCTGTACAGTAATTGCCGGATGACTCATCACCTCGCTTACGCTTCTGCTGCTCACCGCCTTGGCAACTTCCTCCAGGGTTTCCGGTTTGACCCAGGAGCCCATCAGGGTGTACAGGTGGCCAGCCATCGGCAGAAACTTGCGATGGAAGCCGAAGTCCGTGTGGGTCAGAATGCCCACCAGTTGTCCCTTGTTGTCCAGAACAGGAAGGCAGCTTGTACCATGCTCCAGCATGAGTTTCGCCGCCGTCTCAACTGTTGAATCTGCCGTGGTCGTGACCACAGGGCTGGTCATTATATCCTGTGCGTTCATTTGATTGTCTCCATCCCAAATTTGCAGGTCGGGGCATACCTCAGTTCTCAACCACTGCTTTACTGTGGCATTGTCTATGCTTTTTGCCCAAAGCACTCATCTTAGTCTGATAATATTACCTCTTTCACCCCATCTGTGTCTTCAATTTACCCACCAAAGGCAACGGCAATTGACGTGTTCGGAGCGCGCCATTACAATGCTCCGAACAGACCCTGCTTTTCAAGACGGGCTGGTCTCATGGTGCATGTCAGACTCAATTATAACTGAGGTGGTCTTTAAACATGAAAATCGGTGTGATCTCGGACACTCATACCCCTGGGACTGGCAAGGAGCCCCCGCGGGAAGTAGTTCAGGCCTTTGAAGGAGTGGATCTCATCCTCCATGCGGGGGACATCTACATCTCTTCGTGTCTGGACTGGCTGGAGCAAATAGCGCCCGTGACAGCAGTTGAACTGGGCTCACAGGCCCACTTTAAAGATGACCCCAGGGTTGCTGAAAAGCGTGTATTCGAGTTGGAGGGCTATACCATAGGCATGGTCCACGATCTCATAATACCAGGCATGGGTGGCGAGGTAATGGCCGGGTCCATCCAAAGGGAGTTTTCCTCCGCCAAAAGCCTGCCTGAAGCGGTGCACCATGTATTTGGTGCCGCGGTCGATATTATAGTGTTCGGTCACACTCACCATGCCGTCGTGGAAGAACATCAGGGAGTCCTGCTTGTGAACCCCGGCAGTCCAAGCCTGCCGAGACAGGTTCGTCGGCTTGGTCAGGTGGCCATTCTGGAGCTGTCGACGGAGGGATCGAAGGCCAGGATAGTCGAGCTGTCAGACTTCAGCTAGCCGTTCATTAATCGGAAATTTAGGGTCGACTGGGTCTTGTTCTTAGGTTAAAATGGAACCGTCCGCATAATCGCTTGATTTGTGGGCACCTTGTAAACAGGTTAGCAACAATATCTTTGGATAGCAGCGGAAATCGTGCCGTAGGGCATTTTGGCAGGAGGTAAAGCAATGGTACAGACCGAAACGAGAGTATCAACTACACCGAGAGCCTTGGAGGGCATTCGAGTCCTGGATTTTACCTGGGTCCGAGCAGGTCCCTGGTGCAACCGCTGGCTCGGAGCGTTGGGTGCCGAGGTCGTAAAGGTCGAGTGGCCACAGAGCCCCAACACCCGGGGCATCGGAGGGCAGCCCGTGCCGGGTTTTGAGCCAACGCTTAACACATCCGGCCATTTTAGCGATAACAATGCCAACAAGCTAAGCATAACCCTCAACACTAGGACGGAACGAGGCTTCGATCTCATCAAGCGCCTGGTGGCTGTCTCGGACATAGTAATTGAGAACTTCGCCTCCGGTGTATTGGAGAAGTGGGGTCTCGGCTACGAGGAGATGAAGAAACTCCGCCCGGACATCATCTATCTGTCCATGTCAGGCTTCGGGCACACCGGGCGCGACAAAGATTATCAAACTATGGGCCCCATCGCTCAGGCCTTGTCAGGTCTGACCTACACGTCGGGGCTTCCAGGCCAGCCGCCAGCAGGCTGGGGCTGGTCCTACATGGACGACACAGGCGGTTATTTCGGGGCTATTTACGCTCTCAGCGCCCTGTACCACCGCAACATGACCGGTCAGGGTCAGCACGTAGACCAGTCCCAATGGATAACCGGAGTCCCTCTCAACGGAGCCGTGTTCTTGGACAAAGAGGTCAATGGTCGTTCCGCCATACGCGAAGGCTTTCCGGCGGGCAACCGGGCCCACTGGCCAGGCACGCCCCTGGTGAACAACTACCGTGAACGGACCGTAGCGCCCCACAATGCCTACCGCACCAGCCCCGGTGAGTACAACGACTGGTGCACCATAGTCTGCTTTTCCGACGAGGAGTGGCAGAGGCTGGTGGGGGTCATGGGCTCACCTGCTTGGGCCACCAGCGAGAAGTTTGCCACACTCGCGGGTCGTCTGGAGCACCAGGAAGAACTGGACCAGGGCATAGAGGCTTGGACCAAGACCCTTGGCAAGTACGAGATCATGGAGTTGTGTCAGGCGGCTGGAGTGCCTTCGATGCCCGTTCAGAGCAACGAAGACCGGGTTGAGAACGATCCCCAGTTGCGAGATAGGAAGATGTATATAGATATGGAGCACCCTGTCCTGGGCAGATTCCCATTGCAAAATGCTCCCTTCACAATGTCGGAGACACCTCCTTACAATCACCAGACAGGGCCTCTGGTAGCCCAGCACAACAAGTACGTCTTCGAGGGGCTGTTGGGCATCAGCCACGAGGAGTTGGTGGCAGGCTTCGAGGACGGGACATTCTGGCCAAAGGACTTTGACAGGACTCACTATCCGTACATACAGGAGATGATCGACGACCCCTCTCCTGTGGAGTGGAAGGGTCTCAAGGCGGGGCCAAATCCCGCACCTGCACCGGTTATAGCACCTGGTGGCGGGGCTTTGGATGGCCTGCGCGTGCTGGAACTTTCCGATGAGAAGGGCCAGTGGGCCGGCAAGCTCATGGGCGATATGGGAGCGGATGTCATTAAGATAGAGCCGCCCGGCGGTGAGGCGGCCAGAACAATTGGGCCCTTCTACCAGGACATGCCGCACCGTGAGAGGAGCCTGTATTTCTGGCACTACAACACCTCCAAGCGCGGGGTTACCCTTGACCTGGAGACAGAGGACGGACGTCGGTTGTTCCGCCGGATGGTGGAGAAGGCTGACGTTGTCCTTGAGACCTTCAAGCCCGGGTACATGGCCTCTCTTGGGTTGGGCTACGAGGATCTGAAAAAGAACAACCCAGGGCTGACCATGTGCTCGCTGACTCCATTTGGCCAGACAGGGCCCTGGAAGGACTATCTGTCCAGCGACCTGCTGCATCTGGCCGCCGGCGGTCAGATGGCGTGCTGCGGCTATTCTGATGTGGACCTGCCAGATGCCCCGCCCATCGCACCCGGCGGGGGACAGGCGTGGCACACTGGAAGCCACTTCGCCTGCATTGCCATAGAGGCGGCTCTGATGTACCGGTCATCAACCGGTCGCGGACAGTACATCGATGTATCCGTCCATGAGTCCTGCGCTCTGACCACCGAAATGCATGTGAATACCTGGATATACGCCAAGAATGTGGTTAAGCGTCAGACTGGTCGCCATGCTGCCGCTGTCCCCAATCAACCGGCTCAGCACATGTGTGGAGACGGCAAGTACATTAACGTGGGCGCTCAGATAGTAACCAGAATAACAGGGGATCAGCTAAAGGTGTTGCGTGGGTGGTACGAGGAACTCGGACTGCCCGTTGACCTCATCGATGAGAAGGAGCGGGACCCTGAAGTCATCACCGACAATGAGCTATTCATGATGCTGCTTGGTAGCGCTTCGCGAGACCAGATATACCACGGTGGTCAGAAGCGGGGTTTCAATATGGGAGCCGTCCGCTCTCCTGACGAGGTGATGGATGACCCGCACCTGGATGACCGTGGGTTCTGGACCTCGGTCGAGCATCCGGAGGTTGGTAAGACTTTCCGTTACCCAGGGCCCGCCGGTATCTTCAACGGCTCGCCCTGGAAGATATCCAGGCGTGCGCCTCTCATCGGAGAGCATAACGAAGAGATTCTGTGCGGAGAGTTGGGCCTGTCCAAGGCTGAGTTGGCAGTCTTGGCCGAGGGAGGCATTGTATAGGGCTGGCTCTTTGTAGACCAGTGGGCTTCCTGCAATGTGGCTAGGTTGCCAAAGCAGGGGATGGTAACAAGGATTTTTGAGGGGTTATATGCTAGACGCATATAACCCCTCAATCTTATGCGGCGTGTGCAAAAATATGGTCGGGGTTAGAGGGCTTCGAGACCCGCTTTGGCTATGTCCTCGTCCTGTTGGGCGCTGCCACCACTGACTCCAATGGCGCCGACGAGTTCCTCATTCTGGGTAACCGGCACTGCGCCCTGAACGAAGAATAGGCGGCCTCCATTCATCTGGTTGAATGATGAGAAGAAGGGAGTGCTCGCTCGCTCTGCAAGGGCAGCGCTGGGCTGGCCGAAGAAAGCGGAGACCATAGCCTTGCCATGGGCCACGTCCGCGGTAAAGAATCGAGCGCCATCCATGCGGGCTAACGCCAAAGGAATACCCTGGGTGTCCACAACGCAGATGCTCCCCTTCACTCCAATGGCGCTGGCGCTGGTCAGGGCTGCATCCAGCATCTTCTGTGCCTCGCTCAGTGTGATAGCCATGTTTTACATCCTCCCATCCAACTAATATTTCGGACGACGGGAGTATACGCCGGCCCCTGTAAGGTGGTCAATCCGAGCCTATTTTCAGGATACCCGGTCAACGCTTACCTGTGGTAAATACGTCTGGATATCGGCCATGAAAGCGGACGCCTGCTCATAGTGAGGGAATAGGAACTCCAGGTTACGCCTATCATCGCTGGCACCTCGATTAGAAGGACTGCCGTAGTACTTGTTGGCCAGGTCGATCAGGGTTGGGTCCAGGCCTCTGGAGTCCTGATCATCGTTATAGGAGACTTCCACAAAATGAGACATTCTTCTTTCCTGGTCATCAGATGATCGCGGCTGGTTCATGGGACACCAACCTTCATTCCAGATGTTATTGCATGGGTGTCAGTTACTGTGTGATGGTTCGGACCAACGTAGGAATTGGACATCTTGCAATGGGAGCAGTGTGGGCACAGCCTAGTGCCTTCGCTTCAATCTCATATAGATGCCATAAACCAAGCCCGGTGTAATCGAAACAGACCAGAACACAAGCAGTCCTACCCACCAGTCGAAGGCAAAAACAGCGACCAGCCCCGCGGGAAAAGCGATCCAAAACAAGTAACGGCTGAAGCGTCTTGGTAACATTGTATGATCATATGATGAAGTCGTGGGTGACTGCAAGATCAGACCCATGACCTAGTGTGGTGTTACAATAACGGCTTTACAAAGAGCGACCTTTTCCAAGATAGCGTCCACCATCTTG
>JAQBZZ010000010.1 GCA_027622595.1 Chloroflexota bacterium | reverse complement strand
CCTTTCATGCTGACACCTCCGTCGTATTATCCTACTCCAACTTTGGTGTCCATTTTTTCCATCCTACCTCACTTTTGAAGAAGACCCCACCGTAGTTGCCGCGTAGGCCTCGTATCCGGTGCCCCGCAGTTTTTCTGCAAGGGCTATCGCATCTTGTTTGGAGTCCGAGAAGGTGTATAGGGCGGGGCCGCTGCCCGTCAGATGCACCCATGATGCCCCTGCATCCAGCATCGCACAACGGTATACCTCCAACGGCGGGAATAGGTCGAAAGCCACGCTCTCGAAGACGTTGAACAGTGAATCAGTTTTGGGTCCTTTGCCCTTTTGCAAAAGATCCCGAAGTCGGGATGATGCCTCTCCTTTGGTGTAGTCTTCCGGGATCAGGCGACCGTACATGGTGGCCGTCTTGTCGGGCATCTCGACCGGTGGAGCAAGGAGTACCATGTGTGTTGTGTCCATTGCCGGAAGCTCATGGACCTCTTCACCCCGTCCCTCCGCCATCGCGGTGCCCCCCAAAAGGAAAAAAGGAACGTCGGAGCCTAGGGAGGCCGCAATCAGCCTCAGCTCTTTATCTTCTAAGTTCAAATCCCATAATTGGCAAAGTGTTTTCAAAGTAACCGCTGCGTCGCTGCTGCCGCCTCCAAGGCCTGCGGCCACCGGTATGTTTTTCTTGAGAAAGATATCAGCGCCGCCGGAATAACCTGTGCGCTCCTTCAGCAGCGAAGCAGCCCTGAGAACAAGGTTGTCTGGGGTCTCCAGGGACAGAAGACTGCTTCGTAAAATAATCTCACTGGAGGGAACAAAACTAAGCTCATCGCTCAGGTCTATGGTCTGCATCACCGAGACTATCTGATGATAGCCGTCATCCCGCTTGCCAAGCACCTCAAGCGTGAGATTGACCTTGGCATATGCCCTGACAGTCAGCACAGCCCCTGGCTCCTGAAAGCGTCGTAGAGTTTTTTCCAGTCCTCAAGGCTCAGGGCCTCGGCCCTCAGTCGTGGGTCCACCCCCGCTTCCAGTAGCACCTCCTCCATCCGCGCACCCGTGACGCCGAACGAGTGTGACAGAGGATTGCGAAGCTGCTTGCGGGCGCTGCTGAAACCGGCCCTCACCACTCGAAAGAAGGCGTCCGTGTCGTCCAGCGACAGCGCAGGCTTCTCGAACACGTCTATCCTGATGATGGCCGAAGTCACCTTTGGCGGCGGACGAAATGACCGCGGTTGTATGTATCCCATGATACGGGGCTTTCCATATAGCTGCGTGGCTACCGAAAGAGTCCTCATCTTCCCCGGTATTGCCGTCATGGACCTGGCCACCTCGCGTTGCACAGTGACAGCGATAATAGAAGGGGGCAAAGAACACTCCAGGAACCGTCTGACAATGGGGGTTGCGGCATAGTAGGGCAGGTTGGCGACCAGCTTGTACGGCTCGCCAACCGCGGCCGGGTCCCACTCGCGGGCGTCTCCATGGACAATGGTGAGGTTTGTGAACCCGCCCAGGTCATTCTTCAGGCGAGCCACCAAGCTTTGGTCCATCTCAACGGCGATGACCTTAGCCGCCCGCTCGACAAGCAGCCTGGTCAGGAGACCGGTGCCGGGGCCAACCTCCACCACTACGTCCGTTGGCTGGATGTCAGCGGCAGATATGACCCTTCGCAACGCCCCCTGGTCGACCAGGAAATGCTGCCCAAGCGATTTACGGGCGAAGACTGGAGGTGTGTCTGATGTAGAAGTTTCCGGCATCACACTGGCTTTGCCGACCTCTCTTCGTGTTTCTTTGCGTGCTTGAAAATTTACAAACTTGCGAAGGAAGCATTTACAAAAGAAGAAGAAGCCGTGCACCCTCCTTCGATCGGCAATCCAGGGCGTGTCCCCTCCGGGCGACTCAAGCCAGGCTTCCCTGGAGCACCCGAAGACTTCCGCTTACCGCTGCTTCCTTCCGGACCTGACGGGATTCACGGGTCTCCGCCGCCCAGGACCCAGCTATCAACATCCACCCGTGAGGATAGAGGCCTTGGATACAAACCTAGGGAGGGAGTTCCACCCCGCTGTAGCGGATTGCGGGTACAGGGCACCGCTAGCTCCCCGTGTAGCACGGCTCCGCCTTAATCCTAGAGCAGGAGCCAATACCTGTCAACGAACCGTGTCTTGCTCGCCCAGCTTATCGAAGGGCGTGAGCGGAATTCAGATTCGAGGCATGGAACAGGTCAAAGTCAAAAGAGACTACTGCGTCTCGAAGCCCAGTTCAAGGACATCCCCGTCCCTGGCCACGTAGGAAGCGATATCGGTCATGGTGATCCCGTTCACACGTAGGAACATCTGACCTGGCTGTTCATCGGGGCACAGGTCGCCGTCGGTGTATTTCTCGCCGGAGGGAAGCTCAAAGGAGTCATTGGTGAGCCGCGACCCGGTGCCGGCAAAAAAGCGCGCCAGATTGGCATTGAGTCCGGCGTAGGCCGACGTAGCCGGGTGAATGTGAATGACGCCGTCGCCGTGGGTGTGAACTTCCCCGGATGAGACAGGAAAGTCAGGCTGCGTCTCTCCGCATAGGACGACGGAGAATTCGGCATGCCAGTGGTCGCCGACATTCGGGTAGCGTCCCCCGCTACCGACCTCTCCATCTCCGAGCGATGCTATCAACACGGCAAGCAGTACCACAAAACCCAGCACAGCACCGGCCATTATGACCCACGTGCGGGGGGCCATGCGGCGGGCGCGTCGTTCGCCCCACCGGCGTTCTTTTCTGTCTCTACCACGCATTGACATAGCTAAGTGTTGGACATTCTATCATAGCCCTGCTATCTGGACTAGGTGAGTTTGTTGCGCATTTTATGGATGTTTTGCTTAATGCAGTGATCGAAAGTACGCCTCTCGCGCTCTGCTCACCCGCTTATAGGCGGCTTCTTCCTGTGACTTATGTTCTTGCGCTTCCTGCACAATCGTCCCAAAATCCAGCACAGGCCCGTCAAACAGGTCCTGGTCGAAATGCCTTAGAGCATCGGTTGCTGCCTGGTACCCCGCCATCGCGGCGGCGTACTCCTTGCGTAGCTTGTCGATCTCATCGTTGCCGGTCATATCCTCTTCCTCCTCTATCAGAACTAACCCGGATTTAGTTTGTAGTGTACTCAGCTGCATGGGTGATTCATGGCTGAAGAATGAGAAGGAATCTGCGAAAAACACTATCCCAATGGACGACGGATCAGCACAGATAGTATCAGGTGCCTGTCTATCTTGGTCAAATCGTGGGACACCACTTCAAAGCCACTTCGAGGAAGCGTGGGGACCATCGTGGATATTTTGTGGGCGAGACCTGCCAGTCCGGACGCAAAGCCCTGGCGGAGTTCATCGGCGGTCGCATCGGCTATCTCGTCCTTGACCTCTATAGTTTCCACAAGGAATCCATACTCGTAATCCATTGTCACGCTCCTGGTGAAGATGTGCACACTGTAAGGCAATCATGGACAGGTGGCAACAAACGGCGATTTTCGACAACATTCTCCGGTCGCTCTGAGGTGCGTTGCTTAATGTATGAATGTATAATCTACACAACGACTTTCGGCGCTCCGTTCAAGACAAAAAAAAGATGGGAGAGCTTTACAGAAAATGGAGATGAGGCAACTGGAGCAGGAACTGAAGAAAACGGTATCCGGCGAGGTACGCTTTGACCCGTACTCCCGCGCCATGTACAGCACCGACGCCAGCATCTACCAGATAGAGCCCCTTGGCGTTGTGCTCCCACGCAACAAGGAAGACGTGATTGCCACCGTGGAACTGGCCCACCGGTACGGCGTTCCAATACTGCCAAGGGGTGGCGGCACGAGCCTAGCCGGCCAGACCGTTGGACGCGCCGTCATAATCGACATGTCCAAGTACATGAACAACGTCCTGGAGGTGAATACGGAAGAGCGGTGGGCGCGGGTGCAACCGGGCATAGTCCTTGAGCAGCTGAACCATCAGATTCGTGATACAGGCCTCTTCTTCACGCCGGACCCGGCCACCAGCAACCGCTCCAACGTAGGAGGGGCCATCGGCAACAACTCCTGTGGCTCACACTCCATCCTATACGGAAAAACGATAGACCATATCAAAGAGCTGGAGACGGTGCTTTCCGATGGTCATGAGGCCCACCTCGGCCCGCTCACCCCGGCGCAGTTGGAGGCCAAGCTCCGTGCCGACGGCTTGGAGGGCGAGATATACCGACAGGTCACCGACATCGCCAATAGCAACGCTGCGGAGGTGGAGAGCCACTACCCAAAGATTATGCGGCGTGTCGGCGGGTACAACCTTGACCAGCTCACCAACGGCGAACCTTTCAATCTTGCCAAGCTCATCGTCGGCTCCGAGGGGACCCTGGCCGCGGTGACGGAGGCCAGGGTAAACCTGGTCGCCCGTCCAAAGGCCACCGCCCTGATTGCGGTCCACTTCCGTGGGCTGATCGAGGCTATGGAAGCCACGGTGGCTACCCTGGAGTACAGCCCTGCCGCGGTCGAGTTGATTGGACGCGTTATCCTTCAGCAGCTCCGCACCTCGTTGGGGTACGCCCGTAAAAGCAGCTTCATTGAGGGAGACCCTGACTCCATCCTGCTCGTGGAGACCGCAGGAGATACGGAGGCAGAGGTGGAGGCCAGGCTGGAGGAGATAGAACAGAGTCTCCGTCGCGGGGGCATGGGTTACGCCTATATCAAAATGACCGACAGAGCAGAACAGGCCAACGTCTGGGAGGTGCGCAAGGCCGGTATCGGCCTGATGATGGGTGTAAAGGGCCAAGCCAAGCCCATTCCCTTCATCGAGGACTGCGCCGTCTCCACGGACAAGCTTCCAGAGTACATACGCCGGGTCGACCAGATGATACGCGACAATGGCACTGAGGCTGCCTATTACGGCCATGCCAGTGTCGGTTGCATTCACGTGCGACCCTTTATCAACCTCAAAGAGCAGGCGGACGTTGACCGTATGTTCAAAATCTCCAGGGAGGCCTGCGACCTTGTGCTGGAGCTGGGTGGAGCCATGAGCGGAGAGCACGGCGATGGCCTTGTGCGCAGCATGTGGAACGAGAAGGTATTCGGGACCACTCTCTACAACGCCTTTCGGGACGTCAAACGCGCCTTCGACCCCACTGGCATCATGAACCCGGGCAAGATCGTTGACTCACAGACAATGGTCGAGAACCTCAGATACGGCTCTGGCTACACAACACTCACCCCGACAACCAAGATGGACTTCTCCGAAGAGGGGGGCTTCAGCGGGGCTGTTGAGATGTGCAATGGGTTGGGGGCCTGCCGTAATACCCTGGGTGGGACAATGTGCCCCTCGTATATGGCTACCCGTGAGGAAGAGCACTCCACCAGGGGTCGGGCCAGCGCTTTACGTGCGGTCCTCTCAGGCCTCCTCCCGCTGGAGGAGTTTACGAGCAACCGCATGCACCAGGTCATGGACCTGTGCCTTGAGTGCAAGGGGTGCAAGGCGGAGTGTCCATCCCAGGTGGACATGGCAAAGCTGAAGTACGAGTTCCTTGACGCGTACCATCAGGAGCACGGCTATCCCCTGAGGTCAAGGCTCTTTGCCAACATAGCCACACTGAGCAAGCTGGGAAGCGCCATAGCGCCAGTCTCCAACTGGGGCGCACGGTTTCCCCTGACCCGCTGGGCGCTTGACCGGTTCCTGAAGATAGACAGGCGAAGACCACTGCCTCCCTTCGCCCGTCGCACCTTCCCCAGCATGTTCCGTTCAAGGAGCACCATCTTCGAGAGGCAGACCCAGGGCCGGGTCGTCCTGTTCAACGACACCTTCATGAACTACAACTATCCCTCCATCGGCATGGCTGCCACAAAGCTATTGGAGCAAGCGGGCTTTGAGGTAGTCCTAGTCGACCGCAAGTGCTGTGGGCGTCCCATGATCTCCAAGGGGATGCTGGACATGGCGAGGGCAAACGCCCAGTACAACGTCGACCTGCTCTATCCCCATGTGGAGCAGGGGGCGTACATAGTCGGCTGCGAGCCGAGCTGCCTCCTCACCCTTCGCGACGAGTACCCGGACCTCTTGCGCAGCCCAGAGGCCGACAGGGTAGCTGAGAAAGCCCTTTTGCTTGAGGAGTTCATTCAGATGCTGCAACAGGACGGACGGCTTGACCTCAAGTTCAAGGAGACCCCAAAGGAAGTCCTCTTCCACGGCCACTGCCACGCCAATGCACTTGTCGGTACGGCCCCCGCGTTGGCGGCCCTGAGTCTGGTGCCCGGTTTGCAGGTGGAGGAAAGCGACGCGGGGTGCTGCGGCATGGCCGGGGCCTTCGGGTACGAGAAGGAGCACTACGACATCTCCATGACCATCGGCGGCCAGCGACTGTTCCCCGCCGTATCCTCCAGCGGCGAAGAGAGTGAGGTGGTGGTCACCGGCATCTCCTGCCGGCAGCAGATTCAGCACGGCACCGGCCGCAGGGCGCGGCACCTGGCGGAGGTGTTGGCGGAGGCACTGGCATGAATGAGAACGCCATACAGCCCAACATGCAATACGCCCTGTTCTGTAGCGACTTCATCGAGAACGCAGGCCAGGTGTCCATCCTTGGAGTCCTCGATGGCGCCGATGTCCGTGGCGCCATACAGCGGAGCCAGACCATGCCCCAGACCATGCCAAAGAAGATATTCCCCCTCAAGCTTGTCCTTGGAATCAACGCCCCGGAAGGTGCTCACAAGGTCAAGCTGGGTATTAAAAAGCCATCCGGGGGCATCATGACCACCGTAGACCTTGAGGGCTTTGAAATCCGCCCCGGGGAGACCGTTCACCGGTGCATCGCAAGCCTTGACATGGAGGTCTCTGAAAACGGGACATACACCTTCACCGTATTTCTGGACGGCGATCAAATAGGATGGGCCGTGCTGCCCATGAGCTTCACCGTGGACTTCATAGACTGAGACACCTACAAATGTGGGTGCAGAGCCTGCCCTGAGCCTGCCGAAGGGGCTTGCCCTGCCAAAAACTTAACATGGATTTCTAAAAGTCACGTCTGGCCTGCCCTTGACAGCCCATTGGGTGGAGGCCATATCATTCCAGGTGTTGGGGCCGACGCTGCCGCAGTCTTTCCAGAGCATTCTAGCGGCATCGGTGTGCCCACTCCGTCTCGGAGGTCGAGTTTATTGAAACCAAAGGCCTCCTCGACGCGTCTGCCAGTCGGTACGGTCATTTCCATAGGTGGGACTTCTATATTACTTAACGCCAAAGGGGGGGTGATCCAAAGGTGAACACTACCAAGACTCCATCCATCCATCTCCTGAGCGACGGAATCATAAAGTACGACGGTGGTTCCGTATTCGGCCAGATCCCCAAAATGTTGTGGGAGCAGCAAGTAAAACCGGACAGATGGAACCGTGTGAGCCTTGGGCTCAACTGCCTCCTAATCCGCACCGAGCACGGCAACGTGCTGGTGGACACAGGTGTCGGCAACAAGGAAACGGGAAAGCTGCGGGAAATGTACGGCCTGTCCTCCAGCAAACTGGGTAAAGGGCTGAAGGAGGTCGGCCTTGCCGCAAAGGACATAGACAAGGTCATCCTTACCCATCTCCACTTCGACCATTCGGGTGGCTGCACCAAGATAGACCGCTCCGGCAGGCCAATCCCAGTATTTCCGAAGGCCACATACGTAGTGCAAGCGTCCTGCTGGGAAAACGCCATGACTCCCAGCGAACGGGGCGAAGACTCTCACAACCAGGAAGACTTTGCGTGTCTCCAGGAAACGGGGCAGCTTTCTCTGGTTGATGGCGACTCAGAAATACTGCCTGGTGTTTGGGTAAAGGACACCGGAGGACACTGTCAGGGCCACCAGGTTGTGCACATAAACTGCGGTGGTGAGAAGGTGGTCTTTCTGGGTGACGTTATACCCACTCCACATCACCTGGCTTTCCCATACATATCTGCCAATGACCAGTATCCAGAGGACACCCTTGAGAGGAAAAAAGAGTTGGTTGCTCAAGCGGTGAAGGAAGGATGGCTGGTGATTTTCGGACACGGCAACGAGGAAAGAGCCGGTTATCTGGAGAAGCGGGACGGGTGTGTAAAACTCAGGCCGGTCAACCTGTCATAGCACCGCAGGAACACTGGTAACCAACGCTCTCGGGTTCGGATAGCGGTCTCAGGGCCATATCACCGTGATTGACGTATCCAGTTGCAAAAATGGCAAATAGGCCGCCGCATTGCCTTCTCTTGTGCCCGCTAATCTGTAATGAGTCTGGTAATGCTCGTTTCGGAACGCTATACTGGTGACGGTGGATCTGAGTTAAGCGATCCTGTCTAATGGGTAGCAGCCTTTCGTAATTTTTCGCCATGTCCAGACCAGAAAGGAAAAGATCATGACAGTAGCAAGAATTTCCATAATGCGCACGTCCCGAGACTTGACACGTAGTTCCTCCGATAAGAGGGCACAGGTTGAACGCGTGCTTGACGAGCTAGAGGATCACCTGTCGGGCCTGCCCGGTTATGTGATGGGATTTCGGTTCGTCGGCCATGATGATAAGGATGAGGTTGGCAGAGTGTCGCTGTGGAATGCCCACGAGGATGCGGACCATGCCGCCACCAACAACCACACCATCGTGCTCAGGGCCCGCATACATCAACTCATAGACCCCGGCCATCTGGAAACCCTCGTGGAAGTGGCGGGAAACCCCAAGAACCTCCCTGAAGCCAAAGGCTAGCAGACAACCCTGCCATACAACGCCCCGTCGTGCTCCTGAAGCAGCCTGGTTTCAGCAACCGTATTTCCCAGTGGTCTGGGGTCATCGGTAAATGTCCTCACGTAGTTGTCGGTAAGCCCCGACCATCTTCCATCTGAATGGCTGGCGTAATGTCCTGTGCGTTCGCGTTCCCACAGCACAGGGCGGACCTGGCCCAACATGCCCTTGCGGAAATCTCTGGCATCTTGCTCAGCTAGCTGCGTAAGCAGCGCTCCTCTTTGGCCCCTGGTAACAGGGTCAACCCTGTCCTGGAAATGGGCCGCTGACGTTCCGGGACGCACGGAGTAGGGGAAGACGTGTATGTCAGAGAAGCGAATATCCTGGCAGAAGCGATACGTCTCCTGGAACTCCTCTTCGGACTTCCCCGGGAAGCCAACCAGCACATCGGTGGTGATAGATGCTGCCTGGACGCACGCTCGGATCCGCTCGACCGTATTTGCGAAAAATTCGGCGGTGTACCGCCGCTTCATACGCTGTAGCACCGCGTTGCTGCTGCTCTGAAGGGGTATGTGAAAGTGGGGGCACACAGCCGTGGGTCTCAATGATTACAGTGGGCACTTAACCCGTCCAAGAATATAGTTCATGATATTATAGATAGCGTGGGTGCTGCAGACAATGAAACGTGAGTGCAGTCGCAGAACTGGCACTCGAAATTATTTGAAAAATATTTGAAAATGCATCAAGCAAAAGTAAAGGGGATTATCCCATGAAATCAAGTATCGGCATTTTGGCAGTTGTGAATGAAGGGTGTGGGACTCAGGGTGATATTGACTTCACATCCCTGCCAAACGCTCGTTATGTCATTCCTCGTCCTTCCCAGTAAGGACGAGGAATCTTGGGCGTATTATCTTGTAAAAGTCGTATGCTCTAGATTCCTCACTCCGCTCTGCTTCGTTCGGAATGACATTTCTCATGGCGATGACGTGGAGACCGTGGAATAACACATACATGCGCTCCAGGGATAATTACAAAAGTAAATCTTCCAGGCTATTCTTACATCTAATCCCTGGAACGCAGAAAAAGCTGCAAACACTGGACGGAGGTACGGCATTTGACCAACAGCGAAATAAAGATATACGGCGCCGACTGGTGCGGCGATTGCAGGCGCGCCAAGAGGTTCATGGATGAGCACGACGTTCCATATCAATGGATAGATGTCCAGGAAGACGCCGAGGCGAGGGAGCTTGTGCAAAGGCTGAACAACGGAAAACGGATCATTCCCACCATCGTATTTGAGGACGATTCCATACTGGTGGAGCCGTCCAACTCCGAACTGGCCCGAAAGCTGGGTATCAACTCGTAGTCTTTTGTAAATGACCCAATACACGTATCCTGGCTTCTCAATGACTCTCGGTGAACTTCCAAGATTCACCCGGCATTGCCCCAGTCTCCAGCTATATGCGGCTCTCATGATACGCCAGTATCTGGAGAAACATTGATTGATGCGATTATCCTGGTGAGCACGCACCGCTGCCAATGTCATTCTGAGGGAGTTCTTCCTGCATAGGAAGGATGACCGAAGAATCTAAGGCAATGAGTCTTGCTCAGTTTAATGCTTCAGAATGACATCAGACCGTAATTATCATCTTGACTTTGGTGCTAATCACCTAGAGAAAATCTCAGGGCGTGGGGTGTAAGTGGGGTATAAGAGGATAGAGGATTACGGACTCATAGGCGATAGCCATTCGGCCGCGCTGGTGGGCATCAATGGCTCCATAGACTGGTGCTGCTTCCCCCGTTTCGATTCTCCCAGCGTATTCGCTGCCATCCTGGACGACAAAAAGGGAGGGCGTTTCCAGATAGCGCCCATCGAGACCCATAGCGTCCGCCAGGAGTACCTTCCAAACACCAACGTTCTCAGCACCACCTTTCACACGGACCAGGGTGAGGTCACGCTAATCGACTTTATGCCCCTCACCGAGGGTTCTCGTCCTGGCCAGTGCCCTCATGAAATCCACCGTATACTCACGTGCACCCGTGGAACCATGACCGTGGAGTGCCGGTTCCTGCCGCGCCTTGACTACGGTCGTGCGAAAACACGGGTAACCGCGGCCCATAACGGGGCGTTGGCCTCCGGCAACGGCTACTCCATGACCCTCTCCTCCCAGGTCCCCCTGGTCGTGAGGCAGAACCAGGCCCGTGCCAGCTTCGTCCTGCAAGAGGGCGATTCATACAGCTTCGTGGTCTCCTACGGACGCAGAAGGCCTCCAGCGGTGAAGACTCTCCACAGTGATGAAAAGCTTCAGCGTACAATCAGGTACTGGGAGTCCCTGGTAGATGAAATTGATTTCGAGGGGCCGTGGAAGGAGGAGGTCATACGCTCTTTCCTGGTGCTTCATCTGCTGGTATACGCCCCAACCGGGGCAATCGTTGCAGCCCCAATGACCTCACTCCCCGAGCAGATAGGCGGAGTGCGGAACTGGGATTACCGCTACTCCTGGCTCAGAGACACGGCATTTACCCTGGACATAATGTACCGTCTTGGCCACATGAGGGAGGCCCATCAGTTCATGAGCTGGCTCATAGCCCAACTTAAATCGACCCCGGGCAGGACCCAAATCCTGTACGGCATAGACCCCCAGTCGGACCTGGACGAGGCTGTACTGCACCACCTGCGGGGCTACAGGAACTCCCCTCCGGTCCGTATTGGCAACAAGGCGGCGGAACAGATTCAAATGGACGTCTTTGGAGAGGTCATCAGCAGCATCGCCACATATCACAGGTACGGAGGCTATGTATCAAACGATCTGTGGGGCCTCGTATCGGAGTTTGCACAGGTGGTATGTGATAGCTGGACACGCCCCGACCACGGTATCTGGGAAATGAGAGGCCCCGTACAGCACTTCGTATACTCCAAGGTCATGTGATGGGTCGCTTTGGATAGTGCCGTCACGCTGGCACGGGAGTTGGAGCGTCCGGCCCCAATCGAAAAGTGGCAGGAGACGGCGGATATAATCAAACAGGAAGTCCTCG
Organism: Chloroflexota bacterium; assembly: GCA_027622595.1. GTDB lineage: Bacteria > Chloroflexota > Dehalococcoidia > Lucifugimonadales > UBA2985 > JASLXI01. The sequence goes on along the minus strand of JAQBZZ010000010.1, from coordinate 32,325 downwards.
ACAAGGGGTGGAGCGAACTGAAGCAGTCTTTTGTTCAGCGATACGGCAGCGATACTCTGGACGCCAGCAACCTGCTTATGGCCTTTGTGGGGTTCCTTCCTCCGGGCGACCTCCGTGTCCAGAGCACCATAAAAGCCACCACCGAGGAGCTGGCAGAGGGATACTTCGTGCGCCGCTATAAGACCCAGGAAACCCCCGACGGACTGGAGGGAGATGAAGGAGCGTTTACCATCCTCACCTTCTGGCTCATCGGAGCGCTCCTGTTCAGCGGCCAGACCAGAAAGGCACTGGACCTGTTCCAGGAGTTTCTGAAACGTGCCAACCATCTCGGGCTATTCTCGGAGATGATGGACCCGGCCACAGGAGAGTTCCTCGGCAACTTTCCCCAGGCATTCAGCCACATCGGCCTCATTCATACAGCCCGCAACCTCAGTCAGGCGCTAAGACGGGACAGCCGCCTCGCCGATTTATTGGTTCCTTAGAATAGCGTGCTGCTTTGACTAGAACAATCGGGCGAGCGTACAATACGCCGCAGGAAGCCTGACCAATGAACACCAGAGCCGGATCGAAACGCGAAGAGGCCCTTGAGAAACGCCTTGGCATGTCCTTTGCCGACCGTGGTCTTCTGTCTCTGGCCCTGACGCATCCCTCCGCCGTCAACGAGGACCCATCATCCTTTTCTGCCTCCAACCAGAGGCTGGAATTCCTTGGCGACGCCTTCATAGACTTCGTGGTGGCCCGGGAGCTATACCGCCGCCTTCCAAACGTGCCGGAGGGAGAGCTTACAGAGCTACGCTCGGCCATCGTCCGGGGAGAAACTCTGGCTAGAGTGGCCCGCAATCTGTCCCTCGGTTCCTTTCTGTACACGGGTCAGGGAGAGGAGGGGAGTGGCGGACGCGAACGGGAGTCCAACCTAGCCGCTGCCATTGAGGCCCTGGTCGGCGCTCTGCTGCTCGACCAGGGGAGTGACGTTGCCTACGGCATCACCCTGGGTCTTCTACAGACGGAGTTGGAACGAACGGTACTGGAGGGCGTTGCCAGGGACCCCAAGTCAAGGCTTCAGGAGTTGGCCCAGAGCATGGGAAAGGGCTCGCCGGTCTATCGCACCGTCGACGAGTCAGGCCCCGAACACCTCAGAGTCTTCGCCATCGAAGCGGTGGTAGACGGCCAGGTCATGGGCACAGGCTCAGGACACCGCAAGGTGGACGGCGAACGCGCTGCCGCACAGCAGGCCCTTGATGTTTTGGAAAATGGCTCTTAGCCTCTCTCTTCCCTCTCAGGCGTCACCAGCATCAGCAGCGACGGCAGCACCATAAGGGCAGACGCGGCCGCCATGAGTATCATGGTGGCGGTGATGAAGCCAAAGGCCGAGAACATCGGCATGGGAGCAAGACCCATGATCGTGAAACCCACAATGCTGGAGGCCGCCGAGCCAAGCAGGGCCATCCCCGTTCCCCCGGCCGCCTGCCGCATTGCCTGCATCCTGTCTTCCGCCCTTGCCAGTTCCTCACGGAATCTCTGAGTCATGTGCGTCGAGTAGTCTATGCCGACACCTATCGACACGGCGGCGATGATGGCCGTCACGTAGTTAAGAGCAAACCCCGCCAGGTACATGAAGGCGTAGAGCCACGCCACCACCAGCCCGATGGGAACGATCGTCACCAGGGCGTACCTCATCGAGCGCACGAACAGCAAGATGACCAGGAAGCAGAGCACAGCCGCGATGGGCAGTGCTACGCTCAGGGCCTGGGTTGTGGCGTTCAATCCGGCCTCTCTGGTGAAGGGCGACCCCGTCAGCCCGTAGACCGATATGGAGGGAACCCCACCGAGCATCTCCAGGTCATTCTCCATCGCTTCCCTGGCACCCGTCACCACCGATTGCTCCCTTGAACCTGGAATCCCCACCTCCAGCACGGTCACGTCCTCTTCAGCGCCGCTCAGGTCGTGGAACAGCGTCTCCCGTATCCTGGACGGGCTGTATGCCACGGTGTTTTCATCCAGCGGGATGCCGCGCTGCGCCATGTAGTCGTAGGTGGCTTTGATCTGCGCTCGGGTGTCCGGCACACCATCGTCATCTGAATCGGCGATGGTCACCCCAGTGACCTCCTCAACCTGTGCTCTGGCGTAATCGCTGCCCACCATGCGGGCCAGGAAGGTGAAGACGTTCGGGCTTACGTTCAGTTCGCCCTCGGCGTCCCGTGCCAGGTATGGGTTGTCCTTCATTCTCTCCAGCATCTGCTGTATGGCTTGCAGTGATTGGGGTTCGGTCAGGTCTCCCTCAATGTACACCAGGGCCGGCTCCCCCGCGGTCTCGCCAACGTGCTCATCCAGCTTGTCAAGGCTCACCACAAAGTCCGACTTGTTGTCGAAGAAGTCCTTGACGTCGAAGGTCGCCTCCAGCTTCAGGGCGAAGGAGATGGCGGCGATGGTGATGATTACCGTCAATGGCAGCACGACAGCGCGCCTCCGTGCCAGCCCGATGACGATGGCCATCAGAGCCGCCTGCGTCGCCGATTCTTTCGCATGGACGGCTCCAGCGTCGTTAGCGGCCCCGAACACCGCTGGTGCGACCGCGAGTCCCGCACGCCGTCTACCCAGGCGAGTCGCAACAAAAAGAGGCAAAAGAATGCCGAGCACTATGAAGGCGGAGATGAGGCCTATTCCAAACACCGGGCCTATCGCAATCAGGAAGATGATGCCGACGCCCGTGAAGATGGCCGCCGCGCCCATCGCCAGCGCCTGTCCAGTGCCGGCCAGTCGCCCGCGGGAGGCTGCACCTCTCCGTTGTGCAACGCTCCCTCTCAGAATGTCGACGCGCATCATGGCAAGAGGAGCGACAATCCCAAGGATAACGAACGACGATGTCACCGCTATTCCCGCTCCGATACCGAAGCCGACGATTGACTCTATGCCTGACGTGACGTTGGAGAGAAAGGCCACCCCATCGGTCAGCATGGCCAGGGTCAGCGCTCCCAGTACGCCAACGAACCCCGACCTCAGTGCCATCCGCAGCTCGTACCCCTTCTCCTTCTCCTCGCCGTAGCGCCGCAGGGCATGGATGGCGGCATCCACCCCAAGGGAGATCATCGCTATCGGCACGATGAAATCGATGACCAAACCGGACTTGAGGCCGATTAGGTTTGAGATTCCCTTCAGCCATATCATCAGCAGCCCGATACCCGCGCCCGTCAGGGCAACGGCCCAGTACGAACGCAGGCTCACTCCCACCACGATCAGCACCGCTATGACGGTGAACATGATGAACGGGCCTGCGATTACAGACTCGTCCTCTATCTCAAGGCCAACGTCTATGGCTATTCCCCAGAGGCGGTAGCTTTCCTGGTCTCCCCTGAGTATCTCCTGAACATTGCGGTTGAACTGCTCCTTCTGCTTTGTCACCTCACCCCCTCCAACACCGATCTGCATGGAGCCGCCACCCAGCTTCTCGTTGTCCGCCACAACGAAGGCGAGCATGGCAGGGGAGCGCCAGTAGTCTATCTCCTGCCCCGCCACCTGACGAGGCTCACTGGTGGTCTCAACGGAAAGGCTGTCCCTGAACTCCGCTCCGCGTGGGTCTGAGAACAACTGGTGCAGGGCAAGCTTCACCTGGTCGTCGCTGGCGTTCTCAAGAGTGGTGCTTAGACGAGGGTCCCGGGCCAGCACGTCCTGCACCGCGTCGGCCAGCGTGTGTATGCCCACAACGGGCTGCTCTATCTCCGCATAGTAGAAGGGGAACAGGTATGGCTGGGCATCCAGCCCTGGTGGGGCCAGCTCGCCCGCCTTGTCGGAGGCGCGGAGACGCTCCGTGTTCTTGTACAGCTCCCACAGGACATCCTGCGTCAGTATGTCGCCGTCGCGGGCCTCGACAATTATGCCGATGGCGTGGACAGAGGGAGGAAACCGCTGATCGATTTCTTCCTGTAGGTCGAACACACGGCCTCCGGGGTCTCCCGAGGCATCTTCCTCCGGGACCATGGTCAAGAGGGGAACGACAAGGAGGAGAGTTATTACAATCACTCCCAGGATTACCCACCCCGAATGTTGCTCCAGAAATGCGCTGCTTTTCTCCCAGAACTTCATGCTATCCTCCCCAGTCTCACGCCTGATGTGATTTACCTCACACATAGTATAAAGCATTAACGAAACTTCAAGTGAACACCAGGGCCTTTTAACCGTCACCCTGAGTCCTTCGCCTTGGCTCAGGATAAACTCCACGAAGGGTCTGGTGTGGTGGAGAATAGCCCCTCCCCAGTGCTCGTTATGTCATTCCTCGTCCTTCCCAGGAAGGACGAGGAGTCTTGGGCGCACCATCTTGTAGAAGTCATATGCTCTAGATCCCTCACTCCGCCCTGCTTCGTTCGGAATGACATTTCTCATGGCGATGACGTGGAGACCAAGGGATAACACATACATGTTCCCAAGGGATAATTACCTTAACGAAAGTTCAAGTAATCAGGACTCAGGTTGCGACCTCAGAAGGGGCCATGCTAATATGAAATCCATGTTCAAGCTATTGAGAAGGCACGACAAGGTACAGGACGGCCTGAAGCGGAGCAGGGAGTCGTGGTTTGCGAGGGTGACACAGATTGTGCAACGCTCGCGCCTTGACGAGACCCTGTTGGAAGAGTTGGAAGAGTTGCTCATCTCCGCGGACGTTGGAGTCGCCACCACCGCTCAGATCATCGAAAGAGTCAGAGATAAAGCGGAGGCCCAGCGCCTGACCGACACCTCAGACGCCATCGAGCTATTGAAGCAGGAGATGGTGTCGCTCCTGTCTGCGAAGGGCACAAGTATCCACAGTGGTCAGCCCCCGGCTTCAGGCGGCCCCCTGGTAATCCTCGCAATGGGGGTTAACGGAGTGGGCAAGACCACAAGCGTTGCCAAGCTGGCCCACTACTTCAAGGAACAGGGAAACCGGGTCATCCTGGCGGCATCCGATACCTTCAGGGCTGCTGCGATAGACCAGCTTCAGGCCTGGGGCCAGCGGGTGGGCGTTGACGTAATCGCCCACAACCCCGGAGGGGACCCCGCGGCCATAGCCTACGACGCCCTTGAGGCCGCAAGGGCCAGGGGAGCCAACGTGGTGCTGATAGATACCGCTGGCAGGCTTCACACCAAGCTCAACCTCATGGAGGAGATGAAGAAGATAACACGAGTCCTCTCGCGCCTTGACCCGGAAGCACCTCACGAGACCATTCTGATACTGGACGCCACCACAGGTCAGAACGGGCTTGCCCAGGCCCGTTCCTTCACAGAGGCTATGGGATGCACCGGCGTTTTCCTTGCCAAGCTTGACGGCACGGCAAGGGGAGGCATTGTCGTCGCCATCGTCCAGGAGTTGGGACTGCCGGTGCTCTTCATCGGCACGGGTGAGGCCGTGGAGGACATGGCACCCTTCGACCCCGGAGAGTTTGTGGAGGAGTTATTTTCTCCGATCTCCTAAGACCGGACTCAGTGGACAAACTTCGCAAGTCCGCACTTCTCCTTGTGTGGATTGGGGAGATATGGAACCTCCTGGAGATGGGCGTGGCCCTCTGGTCCGGCCTCAGAGCGGACAGCGTCGCCCTAGTGGCCTTCGGGTTGGACAGCTTCATAGAGTTGTTTGTCGGGTTTGTGCTGATATGGCGGTTGAGCAAAGAGTGGAAGGGCGAGGAGGAACAGGACGCCGACCAGAAAGCCCTGAGAGTGATAGGAGTGACTTTTTTCCTCCTGGCAGCCTTCATCCTCTTGCAATCGTCGGCCACCCTGCTGGGCTGGCTGCCGGAACCCCGGCCAAGCCTGATGGGCATCATCCTCGTCCTGGCAAGTGCCCTGCTAATGACGGCGCTGTACTTCCTGAAGACAGATATCGCAGGGAAGCTGGGTTCTCGCTCCCTGCGGGCTGAAGCCGTCGAGAGCCTGATATGTGACCTTCAAGACCTGACCCTGCTCCTTGGGCTTGGCCTGAACGCCCTCCTTGGCTGGTGGTGGACAGACCCCGTGGCTGCCCTGCTGCTCATCCCTTTCCTTCTTAAAGAGGGCAGGGAAGCCTTCTCAGAGGAGGAAGAGTGACTGCCCAAAGCGATAGGTGTACTCCGTTCCATGCGCCTGAGCAGGCCCATTTTCGTCCGGAGGAACTCTCAAAAGACACGGGGTGAGAAACATTGGTAAACGTCCTCTATTGGCTCCTGGTAATCGAGCTGATTGGCCTCGTGGCCTTCTCCCTGGCCTTCGCCATACTGCCTCGCCTCGCCGATAGGGGATACTCCGTTGCCAAGCCTTTGGGACTTCTGTTGCTGTCATGGGTAATGTGGATGTTGGGCTCCCTTCACCTGGTCCCGACCAACCCGTACACCCTCTGGGCGGCACTGTTTTTGTCCTCGATAGCCTCTGGATGGTACGCGTACCGCCGCCGTGAAGAGATAATCGAGTTTGTCCGTCGAGAGCGCCACTCCATTCTCATAGGCGAGGGCGTCTTTCTCCTCGTGTACCTGGCCTGGGTCGTCTATCGCTCCTACGACCCGTCCATAAACACCACCGAACAGCCGATGGACTTCGCCTTCCTGAATGCCTCCGTGATAGCCAACTTCTTCCCGCCGGAGGACCCCTGGCTCAGGGGCAACGATGTCCCGTACTACTACTTCGGCTACCTGATGATGGGCAACCTGACGGAGCTGACCTTCATCCCTGCCCGCATATCCTACAACCTTGCCCTTGCCCTGATACCCGCCCTGGCGGCCGCCGCGGCCTTCGGCCTTGTGTACAACCTCATACGCGCTCACGGGGGTTCCGCCCTGAAGGCGGTTGGCTTCGCTCTTCTGGCTCCCATGCTACTGCTCATGACGAGCAACCTGGAGGGTGTCCTTGAGTTCGTGCGGCTGCGAGAGTGGGGCGCGGCGTCTTTCTGGAGCTGGATCGGGATAAAGGACCTCGGCCCCGTGGACACCTCATCCTGGCGTCCAAACGACTACCTGTGGTGGTGGCGCGGCTCTCGGGTTATCGACACCCTCAACGCCCAGGGCGGCAGCCTCGACTACACCATAACGGAGTTCCCCTTCTTCAGCTTCATGTTGGGCGACCTGCACCCCCACGTCATGTCCATTCCATTCATCCTTCTCTTTGTCTCCTACAGCCTGAACTTTTTCCTCACGCCAGTTACATTTGGGAGCCGCTGGGTACGGAGTCACTTCGGCACCGTCTTTGTGGCCGCGCTGCTACTGGGTGGCCTGGCCTTCATCAACACTTGGGACATCGTACCATTCGCCGTCCTGTGGGCCGCGCTGCTGATATTCAAGGCCACCCGTCAGCAATCCAACTGGAAAGAAAGCGGATGGCCGCGCGTCTTTCCGCTGGTCTGGCCCCCCGTAGCGACCACGCTGTTCCTGGCCATACTCATGTACATTCCCTTTTATCTCAGCGTGGACAGCCAGGCCTCGGGCATCCTTCCCGTTGGTGAAATGAGTACTCGTCCCATCCATTTTCTCATTGTATGGGGCCTGTTCCTGGTGATGCTCCTTCCATTTCTTGTGCGACAGCTCCCCGCAGTGTTTTTCCTCCCTCCAGATAACCCCGTCGTGCTGTGCGCAAACTGTGGAACGGAGAATTCTTCGGAAAGCCGCTCCTGTGTCGACTGTGGCACCGCTTTGGAGATTTTTAAAAATAAAAAAGAGTTCTGGCCGAGGGCAGTCGTTGTACTGGCGCTGATATTCCTGCCCTTCTTCATCTGGATGGCCTGGCAACTGGGGTGGAGCACCCTGACCTGGTCAACCACCCCGCTGGTTGTGGTAGCGGAGCGGTTCCTGAACACCCTGCCCCTTGTGCTCCTTCTATTTGTGGCGCTCTACAGCCTCATACGGTATGTTGAGTCCGGGGCGTCCTCTGCGATGGTCTTCGTCCTGACCCTGATATCCCTTGCCCTGCTTCTGATACTTGGGCCGGAGTTCCTGCGTGTGGACGACCTCTTCCACAACAGGATGAACACCATCTTCAAGGTGTACTACCAGGCCTGGATTATTCTTGCCATCGCCTCAGCCTTTGGCCTATACTTCCTCAGTTCAATGAAGCTGCCGTCCGGAAGCATCCTCCGCCTGGCTATGAGAGGATGGTGGGGGCTGATAGGAGTCTTCTTCATCGCCAGCCTGTACTACCCAGTGGAGGCGGCCTTCACCAAGAGTGGGCAGTTCGCAGGCGACACCACTCTCGACGGGCTGGCCCACATCGCTCGCAGCAGCCCTGGAGAGTACGCCGCCATTCGCTGGCTTCAGGACAACGGAGAGGAAGGCGAGGGTGTGCTGGAGGCGGTCGGGGATAGCTGGACGTCTTACAGCCGTATATCCAGCAGCACCGGCCTACCCACGGTCCTCGGCTGGCCCTGGCACGAGCACCAGTGGCGCGGCTCCCGTGAGCCGTTCGAGGGCAGGGAAGAAGAGGTCAGCACGATATACGCCACTCCGAATGTCTCAGAAGCGATGCGCCTCCTGGACAAATACGATATACAGTACGTGATTGTGGGCCCGCGTGAGATGGCAACCTATGGCACTGGGGGCATGGCCAAGTTCTCCCAAATAGGCGACGAGGCGTTTTCCCAGGATGGAGTGACCATATACCGTGTACGAGAGTGATTCCCTCACAGTGAACGATTCCTCCGCCGCTCTGCAAGAACAGCAGCGGAAGAGCCTGTTCGCCACCCTGTCGCCCCACTGGGAAGTATGGGCGTATGGCCTCCTCATCCTGGTCGCGCTGTCCATGAGGCTGTGGGACCTTGGGTCAAGGGCCGTTGGCTACGACGAGAGCCTGCACCTGTACTACAGCTTCCGCCTGGCCGAGGGCTTCGGCTTTCAGCACTCGCCGCTCATGCACGGCCCCCTTCAGTTCCACGGTGTCGCCGCCTTCTTCTTCCTCTTTGGCGACAGCGACTACATGGCGCGCGTGTTGTACGCCATCTTCGGCACCGCCCTGGTCGGCGTGCCGTATTTCCTGCGCCATCGACTCGGCACGGCGGGGGCGCTTGTGACGGCAACCTTGCTGGCCTTCTCACCCATGATGCTCTTCTACAGCCGATACGCCCGCAACGACATAATCATGGCGGTGTGGACGCTTGGCCTTGTGGTGCTTCTCTGGCGTTTCCTGGATGAGGGAAAGACCCGCTATCTCTACATCGGTGCACTCACCCTCGCCCTTGCCTTCGCCACCAAGGAGACGACGTTCATGGTGGTTGCCATTCTGGGGAGCTACCTGCTGATAGTCTCATCCACCGATTGGATCCCCTGGCTGCTGCGCAGGCCCAGGCCGAGAACGGTTTCCACCGGTCTATACGCAGCATCCGTAGATGTAGGATATCTGACAGGAACATCTCCAGAGGAACCTTCAGACCAGGGCGAATACCGGTACTGGCCCGGCTATGGTTTTGCCTATGGCAAGCCCCGCGGCCCTCACAGATTAACGGGATTCTCACGCGCAGGGACGTTCATGGTGCTCCTGGCCACGCTGACCGCTCCACAGGCTTCGGCCATCGTCAGCTTCTTCCAGGAGCGTCTCAGAGGGGCGGGCATCGTACTCGCCAGCCGGGTCTCCCCGGAGGGTTCTCCGTCCGGAGACCTGCTTTTCAGACTACAGGACATAGACGTGACCAAGGGGATGGCCATCGCCTTCCTGGTAGTCGTCATGGCCCTGTGGTTCTCGGCGCTGGTTGGCACCACCTGGGACCGGCGCGTGTGGCTGCGATATGCCGCCATCTTCTATGGTGTATGGATTCTTCTATACACCACCTTCTTCACCAACATAGTGGGACTGGGCAGTGGGATGTGGCAGTCCCTTGGATACTGGATGGTGCAGCAGGAGGTGAACAGGGGAGACCAACCCTGGTACTACTACTTTGTCATAACTCCGATATACGAGATGCTGCCCTTCCTCTTTTCCATTGCGGCCATCGTCTACTACGCCATCAAGGGCAATAGCTTCACGCGGTTCCTGGTTTACTGGACCGTCCTGACCTTCCTCCTTTACTCGGTCGCCGGGGAAAAAATGCCCTGGCTTGTGGTGAACATCGTCCTCCCCATGATCGTCCTCACAGGAAAGCTCATTGGCGACATTCTGACGGCCGTCCCGTGGCGGCGTGTCTGGCGCGCCGGCGGCCTGTACCTGGTGCCGATGACAGCCCTGCTGCTCTACCTGCTGGTGAGGCTCCTCCTGTATCGCATAGACAAGGGAAACTTCATGAACTTCCTGGAGTTCTGGGTACTGCTCGCCATTGCCCTGACCCTGGTGGGCTTGGGAATCCACCTCCTTCTGCGATCGGGAGTTGCCAACGGCCTCAGAATAGTCTCCCTCTCGTTTGCACTGGTGCTTTTGGTCTTTGCCGTCAGGGCAGGCTGGCAGGCCACCTATAACAATGGCGACGTGCCGGTGGAGATGCTGGTGTACGCGCAGGACTCCGGCGACGTGCCTCGAATCATGGATGAGGTCATGGCGTTAGCCCGGAGGACGGGCGAGGGAAACGAGCTGCGGCTGACGGTGGACAGGGACATATACTGGGGCCTGATCTGGTATATACGGGACTTCAAGAACGTTGACTACGCCGACTTGAGCAATGTGACCGAGGCCCCAAAGGGCTCGGTGCTGCTCATCAGCGACGGCAACAAGCAGAGGCTTGCCCAGTACCTTGGTAAGTACGGGCCTGGCGAAGAGTTCCTGTACCTGTGGTGGCCCGCAGAGGGGTACAAGCCCTGTCGTGAAACGCCCGTAGAACCCTGCTTCAGCACCGGGGACGTGTTCTCCAATCTCTTCAGTAGAGACAAGTGGCGGGAGGGGGTGGACTACTTTATCTACCGCAAGACCAGCACCGACTTCCTCTACCACCGTGCCGTCGCCTATTTCCCAGAAGCTGTTACGCCAACCCACATGCCTTCCCCAACACCTATACTTACACCGACAACACAGCCATCAGCTACCCCGACGTCGACGGTTATGCCCACTCCTACGATGACACCTCGACCAACAGCCACCGCGACCACTACTCCCACGCTCGCACCGACACCCTCACCAACGGATACGCCGACGCCGACTGTGACTCCTACTCCTACAGCGACACCTCAACTAACACCTACACTAACGCCGACGGCTACCCCTGTGAGAGCCATAATAGCCGTTATCCCAGGGTCCCCTACTACTCTCATCTCACCCGATGAGAGGGTAACAATAACTGTTCCCGCCTTCGCTCCAGGGGCTACGGGCTTCCTCAGCTATGGGCCCAAGTCCGCCGCCGAGGCCCCCGCAGCTCCACCTGCAAGGCTGGCCTTCGGTACCGCCCTTTTCGAGCTGGCAATGACGGACCCCTCCGGTACTCCGGTTTCAGACACCCAATTCCATATCCCCATTACCAGCTCAATAAAATATACCGATGAAGATGTCCGGGCAGCCGAGGGCAACCCCGCTAGACTGATTATCCAGAAGTATGATACGGTATTCCGGGCCTGGACACCCCTCTACACCATCTTCGACCCTGTGACCAACACGGTGCAGGCCCATGTGACCCGTCTTAGCTTCTTTGCTCTCATGGGCCAGCCGCAGCCTCCCACGCCCACACCGACAGCACTCGGCTACAAGGCATTACCACAGGGACTTATACAAATCGTCATACGAGACGAGCCAGCATTAGAGCGTATCCGTGATATTTGGGACAGCCACGTCGATTTAAGCGGTTAGCAGTTTGTATTCCACGTTGCCGGATCTGAGCAACTTAGTCAGCGTGTCGCGGAAGAGATACCGGTTGTTCTGATTGTCGATCCGTCATAATTGTATTGTCCCCCTTCGCCCTTTGAAGCTATACTGGTACTCTGGCGAATCGCCAAAACACCTCTAATCACGGAGTTTCGTCTTTGCTTAAGTCCTACCGCGTCTGGCTGGCCATTGGAGTAAGCCTTCTCTTTTTGGGCCTCTTTTTCTCCCGCATCGACCTTGGAGAGACCTGGGAGAAATTGGGAGAGGCCGACTACTTCCTGCTCATTCCGGCCATCCTTGTCTACTTCGTGGCCGTCTATTTCCGCACCCTGCGCTGGCAGTTTCTTTTGAACCCCATGAGAACCTTGCCGGTAGCTCGCTTATACCCTGTGGTGGTTGTGGGATACATGGCGAACAACCTCCTTCCCGTGCGTCTGGGAGAAGTGGTGCGGGCCTATTATCTGGGCGAGCGGGAAAAAGTCAGCAAGGTCTCCGCCCTTGCCACCATCGCCGTTGAGCGCGTCTTCGACGGCCTTACGCTCCTTTTCTTCGCCGCGGTGGTCTCGCTGTTCCTGCCCCTGGTCGGCCTGCTTCAGGGGCTTGGTGAGAAGGCGAACATACCGTGGTTGCTCCTTGCCGTCGCCATGTCCATGCCATTTATCCTGATAGCCGCCTTCATGGTCGTCGCTTCGTCATCACCCAAGTGGCTGGAGGCGCTGGTCGACCGGATCACTGGGCTTCTCCCCGGCCCCGTCGGGTCACGGGTCAATGGGCTGTCACACCTGTTCATCGATGGCCTTGTTGTCCTGCAAAGCCCGCGCCGCCTCGTTGCGGTCTTTCTGCTCTCCCTGCCGGTGTGGCTGATGGAGGCACTGATGTACTATATTCTGGCCTTCTCCTTTGACTTGAATAAAGTCTTCAGCCTGACCGAGATGGTCGGGGTAATCTTGCTGGTCACGTCGGTATCCAACCTGGCCACGTCCGTGCCTGCGGCCGGAGGCGGCATCGGCACCTTTGAGGTGGCCGCGGCCGCAACGCTCACCCTGCTGGGTGCTGAAAGTGCGACTGCCGGGGCCTACACCATCGTCGTCCACACAGCGCTTCTGGTGCCGGTGACGCTGCTCGGTTTGGTGTATCTGTGGATGGACAAGATGTCCCTTGGACAGCTCACCAGGGAGAGTCGTGCACAGTCCGGCCGCCTGCCCCACGCATCTCCAGGAAACACACTGAAAGCTGAGGACCCTCCATGAGAGTAGGTATAATCGGAGCAGGGGCCGCGGGCATGGCAGCGGCCTTCGCATTGGGTAAGGCCGGGCACCAGGCGACTGTGTACGAAGGTGCTTCCTTCCTTGGGGGGCAGGCCTCCACCTTCGATGTTGGCGGCGGCCGCTTGGAGCGGGGCTACCACCACCTCTTCACCAGCGACACGGACATCGTCGACCTCATCCACGAGCTTGGCCTCGGCCCAAAGATGGCGTGGATTGAGTCCACCGTGGGTATCTTCTACGATGGCAAAATATACAACTTCGTGACGCCCGCAGACCTGCTGCGCTTCACGCCCCTTAGCCTCATCGACCGTTTTCGACTTGGTCTCGTGACCCTGTACATACGCCGCTACAAGGACTGGCGCAAGCTGGAGCCGTTCGTCGCCTCCGAGTGGATTCGAAAATACGCGGGCAAGGGCGTCTACGACGTCGTGTGGGGGCCTCTGCTGAGGGGTAAGTTCGGAGCGCACTACGACAAGGTTGGCATGCCCTGGTTCTGGGGCAAGATTCAGACCCGCTTCGCCTCCCGCGGCAAGGGACTCAAAGGGATGCAGCGGGAACGCCTTGGCTATCCTATGGGCAGCTTTGCGGAGGTCTTCGAGGTGCTGGAGCAGCGTATCAACGAACTTGGGGGTGAGGTGCACCTTTCCACGCCCGTCAGGTCAATCGTGGTCGAAGACGGCAGGGCGACTGGGTTGGAGGTCTTGGACTCTGGGGGCAATTCTGTGACCCACTCATTCGACGCTGTGCTCTCCACAACGCCGTCCTATGTCTTCCCGCGCCTTGTCCCATCGCTGCCCCAGGACTACGTCGATAAGCTTCAGCGGGTCGACTACCTCGCCGCCGTATTAGTCATCCTGGTCCTTAAGGAACCGCTATCCAAAATATACTGGCTGAACATCGCAGACCGCTCCATCCCGTTCGTCGGACTCATCGAGCAGACCAATTTCGTCGATCCGTCCATGTACGGCGGCAAGCACATCCTGTACATCTCCAACTACCTCGACGAGTCAAGCCCTCTCTTCAACATGAAGGACAGCGATCTCCTGGAGGAGTACATCCCCCATCTGAAGAAGATAAACCCCCGCTTCGACCGTTCCTGGATCGAGGAGTGGCACTATCACAAGGTGGCAGCGGCCCAGCCCATCATCGGCGCCAACTACTCCGCGCAGCTACCCGACCACAGAACGCCCATCAAAAGCCTGTACCTTGCCAACACCACCCAGGTCTACCCCGAGGACCGCGGCACCAACTACAGCGTCCGCATGGGCAAGCACGTCGCAGACCTGATAATGCAGGATTTTGTGTAACATGGAACTCGTGGTTCATAAATAAATCGTCATTGCGAGGAGTCCAGATACAATCGGGACGACGAAGCAATCCGGTAGGGTGGGGGGCCTCCACCAGATGCGGCGGTGATACCGGCTCCCGGCTCCGTTGACCACCCTGCAATTATAGTTCTATAATGGAACCATAATAGATGTGTTATGGAGCCAAACTGTGCCAGTTAACCTATCAGTGAAGAACGTCCCCGACCACCTCGTAGAGGAGCTACGCAGCCGCGCCAAGCGCAACCACCGCTCCCTCCAGGGTGAGCTGATGTCCATCCTGGAGGAGGCAGCCACGCCACGAAAGTTGTCCCTGGATGAGCTCCGCCAGCGAGTGAAGCATTTGGGCATTCAGACAGGCGATGAGTCCACCGCCTGGATCAGAGAGTTACGCGATGGCCGATAAGGTGGTGGATGCCAGCATCCTGGGAGCCATCATCTTTGAGGAGCCGCGTGCAGATGAAGCAAACAGTCTTGTCAGTGGATTCGATCTCCAGGCTCCCATGCTGTTACGTTATGAGCTATTGCACATCGCACAGAAGAAGTGTCTGCAATATCCGTCCCAGAGGGAGTCTCATAAAAGGATCCTAATAGAGGCTCTCGACATGGACATACAGTGGCACGAGGTCGACTATGCTTCAGTCCTGGACATTGCCCTTGAGACATGCCTAACAACCTACGATGCCAGCTATCTGTGGCTTGCCCGTGCCCTAGCCGCGCCTCTGGCTACATTCGACCAGCAGCTACAATGAGCCGCCAGTGAGGCGTGATCTAACATGCAGCTCCTCTACGACAAAGAGTTCAAGGTGTACTGGACCCTCTGTGGCTCCGATGGCAACAACGCCTACCTCATAGTATGTCCTGTGACCAATGAAGGCATCATAATCGACGCCCCATTGGGCCCTGATAAGATACTGGAACAGGCAAAGGAAACCCAGGTCAAGGCCGTCCTAATCACCCACCGACACCTTGACCACGTGGAGGGGCTGAAGGACATCGCCGACGCCACGGGCGCTCACGTGGCCGCGCACCCTCAAGACGCCGACGACATGCCTGTATCACCCGACGTCCTTGTCATCGACGGGGATACGCTTCAGGTAGGGACTGTGGAAGTGAACGTCATCCACACGCCAGGGCACACACCGGGGTCTGTGTGTTACCTTGTGGGAAACCATCTCTTCAGTGGGGATACTCTGTATGCCCAGGCGCCGGGTGAAAGCGTGGGTGTGGAGGCGACTCAGCAGATATTAAACAGCATCACGGAGAAGCTATTTTCTCTTCCGGACGATACTCTCATCCTGCCCGGCCACGGCAATGGCAGCACAATAGGGATTTCCAAGCAGCTGTACCGGGAGTTTGCGGCACAATATCCAGACCTCCTGCCTCCCATACCCGGCGCGCCTCCTGCGACCAGCGGGTGAGCAGTGCTGCCAGAGAGACGTGAGCGTGACGACAGTCAGAGCAAGGAGCAAGGCACAGCTAATGAAGGATGAGATTCTAAGCTATTGGGATATGTGCAGCCGTCAGAGCATGTCCTTGCAACGGGGTATGTATTTCAGGCTCCCACCGGGACATGGAGTCATTCTCATGTCTCGTCGTAGGAATGCTCCGTACGCCGATTCGCTGAGCCAAGATGAGACTATCCTGTTCTACGAGGGACATGATGTTCGTCGCGATGAAAATACTCCTGACCCAAATGTCTTAGATCAGCCACGGTTCGAGACCAATAATAGGCCAACCCAGAATGGACTATTTGCTGCATGGGTAGATGACTTCAAGCAAGGCAAAGTACTCCCTGCAATCTTCCGCGTTTATGAAAAAATGCGCCCTGGTGTCTGGACAGATAGGGGATTGTATATTCTGAAAGACTATCGATTTCGGCCAGGTGGTCAACGTATGGTTTTCAGTTTCCAGCTTGAGCAGGCCGACTTCGATTCCAGCGTATCTAGTGAATCTGAGAGTGTTCATCTCACAACCAGCCGTCAGATTCCTTCGTGGATCAAGCAGGATGTTTACAAGCGAGACAAAGGTCGATGTGTGATCCGTGGTGCTACAGAGCAACTCCATTTCGACCATGAGTTTCCTTTTTCCAAAGGTGGCACGAGCATCCTTGTTGAGAATGTCCGAATTCTGTGTGCTAGGCATAACCTCGCCAAGTCGGCAAACATAGAGTGATATTCAATGTGTGAGTTGAGTGAGTTGGTTTGCTATCTCCTCCGCCTCGACACCTCGTACATTTCAATAAAATCGTCCACAGGGGTGCGGGCGACGGCCCTGCCAATCAGGTCCAGTGGAAGGTTGTCCAGCTTCTTGCCGCTGGCCCTGTACTCCTCCACAAACCAACGCTCCGTCTCCGGGTCGCCGTACACGTTCATCAGATATAGGGAAAAGTAGTTCTTCTGGGCCGCCAGCGCGGCGATTCCAAGCGGCTGTTTATTGTAAGTCACCGGATATTTTTCCAAGGGGATCACGTAGCCTATCATCCCGTACTGCATGCACTCCTCATAGCCCTCCGGCAAATTCTCCAGAATTACATTGCGAACGGCATTCAGGTCCGCGCGCCTGTCCATTGGTAGTTCGGCCAGGTACTCCTCTACGGTTGTTGCCGCACTCGTTGCCATATTGTTCACGCTCCTGCATTAGATTGAACTCCGAATTATAGCAATGCGATGAATTCTTCGACGGTGAGTCCAGCTTTCCTGATAAGACTCCTCAAGGTTCCACGCCTGACAGTCCTGTGGTTGGGCACAGAGAGAGTGACCTGTGCGGCCTTGTCAGGATGATGTGGCTGCCAGCCTGTCGGGACATTTCCCATCCATCCCGTTCAAAGACAGAGACAACTTCTCTGCCAGAGATAACGGGAAGCGGCGGCATCTATACTGGGATCTCAGAGGGCAACTCCACCTGGACAGTCTTAACGGTCAGCGGCAGATTGTCCTCTTCCCGCGCCTTCAGTATCTGGCGTATCTCCTCGGTGATGACCTCTGGTGTCTCAGCAGGGATGGGGGTGCCATCCTCATTCATCACGTCGAGTACAAGGAGAATGGTCTCTTGAATGTTCTCAAGTGCCTCCTCGCGAGTGTCTGCCTGGCTGACACATCCGGGAAGGGCTGGGCAGTGAACGGAATAACCACCATCCTCTTCGGGTTCCATGACGACGGTATACCTACGCTGATTTGCCATGCCTATGCTCCTGTATCAAGATGCGTTCCAATTATACCATCCCGAATGGCTGGCTTTGCAGTCGGAACAATACTGAATTTACAAAAATCCCCATTGAACCCTCATCTTCATTGTGCTAACATCGCCTAGTTAGAAAAATCACGATGCCCCACGATACACGGAGGTAGGGTGACCACTAACCAGGACGACCAGACACAGAAAATCGGCGAGGCCCTGGCAAATCAGAGCGCCAGGACCGTTACCGTTCTGTCCTCGCTTCTGGCCATAGAGGACGCCATAGGCTACATACCTCCCCGGGCCATCGAGCAAGTCGCCGCCTATACAGACTCCACCATCAACGATGTATGGGGCGTCGCCTCTTTCTATACCAACTTCCGCTTTACACCTCCCGGAGAGCACACAGTAGAGGTGTGCTGGGGGCCCACCTGCCATCTCCTTGGAGCCCAGGAAATCCTTCAGGCCGCGCTTCAGGCGCTTGGCCTCTCAGAAGAGGGGGATACCCCAGATGGCAAAATCTCCCTGAAGTACAACACCTGCCTTGGTGCGTGCTCACAGGGCCCCGTTATCAGCGTCGATCACAAGATAATCGGCCCACAGGCCCTTGGCGGCCTCAAGGGCGATGCGATGGTACAGAGAATTATTGAAATTATCTCTCAGTTAAAAACCGGGGCTTCTAATGCCTAGTTCCAATAATAACGTTACGTTTCTTGTCACCCCGGCCCTTCGCCAATCTCAGGATAAACTCCGCGAAGGGTCTGGGGTGGTTGGGAATAGCCCCCTCACCAGATTCTTCGTTCACCTGCGGCGAACTCAGATGACATCGTATTTCTTGGGCTGAGCAATGGTAGAAACGGGAAGAGAAACTATGCCTGATTTCGAAGAACTGTCGCAGGAATCCCAACGCCGTTTCCAGGAACTGGAGGCTGGCGATAAGCCCTGGATAAGGGTGGGCACCGCCGTCTGCGGTGAGGCCGCGGGCGCATTCCAGGTCATAGAGGCCCTCAACGCCGAGTTGGACAAACGGGGCATCGCTGCCAATGTCAGCGCCGTCGGTTGCCTTGGCCTGTGCTACGCCGAGACCCTGGTGGACATCCTGAAGCCGGGAAAACCCCGCATATTCTATAAAAACGTCACTCCGGAGATGGTTCCCGGTCTGGTGGAGTCCTACCTTGTTGGAGACGACCCTCGTCAAGATTTGGCTCTCGCCTCTTTTGGTGACGGAAGTTTAGAAGGCATACCACGGCTGGAAGACCTGCCAATGTGGAGCCGCCAGGTGCGCATCGCCCTGCGTAACTGCGGCCATATAGACCCACTGGACATATATCAGTACATAGCCCAGGGTGGGTACGCCGCCTTGAACAAGGCCGTCACCCAGATGGAACCCGCGGACGTGATTAAAGAGATGCAGGACTCCGGCCTGCGTGGTAGGGGAGGGGCTGCCTTCCCAACCGGCACCAAGTGGAGCTTTCTTGCCCGCTCGCCCGGCCCCCTGAAGTACATCCTGTGCAACTGCGAAGAGGGCGACCCCGGAGCTTACAACGACAAAGGCATCCTTGAAAGCGACCCACACTCCCTCATAGAAGGGGCCATCCTGGCGGGATATGCCACCTCTGCCAGCAACGGCGTGGTCTTCATACGCCACGGCCACGAAGGGCCAATCCACCGCACCATGCGGGCCATTGAGCAGGCTTATGAGCTTGGGCTGTTGGGAGACAACATCCTTGGCTCCGCATTCAGCTTCCACATGGAGGTTTCGCTCACAGGCGACTCATACGTCGCCGGAGAGGAAACGGCCCTTATGGAGTCCATCGAAGGGAAACGGGCCATGCCCCGCGCTCGGCCCCCCTTCCCCGCTGCCTACGGAGTGTGGGGGATTCCAAGCAACATAAACAACATCAAGTCCCTCTCCTACGTCTCCGAGATCATCTCAAGGGGAGGGGAGTGGTTTGCGGGCATAGGCACCGAGGGCAGCAAGGGCACGGCCATACTCTGCCTTTCCGGCAACATCGCTCTACCCGGTATGATTGAGGTGCCGATGGGCATCACCCTCCGTGAGGTCATAGAGGACGTGGTCGGAGGAGTCCCAGGGGGCAGAAAAGTCAAGTTCCTTCAGACCGGAGGGCCTCTCGGAGGCGTCCTGCCAGCCGATCAGATGGACATAGAGCTGGACTTTGGGGTCATGTCGCAGGCAGGAGCCATCCTTGGCTCCGGCGGGATCATCGTCGCCGACGACCGTGCGTGCGCCGTCAACATGACCCGGCTGCTCGTTGCCTTCTGCCAGTATGAATCGTGCGGAAAGTGCTTCCCGTGCCGCCTCGGCATGACCAACCTCATAGAGATACTGGAGCGCATAGCCCGCTTCGAGAGCAGGCCTCAGGACATGGAGCTTATGCGTACCATCGGACAGAACATGGCTGCCGGCTCCCTCTGTGGGCACGGCCAGCTGGGATGGAACCCCGTCCAGTCTGCATTGCGGTCCTTCCCTGGCGACTTCGCAGCCCACATGGAAGAAAAGAGATGCCCTACGGGCCAGTGCCTGGCCCCGGTCTTCACGCCACAGCGTACCAGGTCCAGATGGACCTCGGCCCAACCTCTAGAGCTTAGATTCTAAGGAGAACAATGGTCTCTGCGATAACCCTGGCAATCGACGGGCAAGAGATAGTCACACAAGCCGGCAAGACCATCCTTCAGGCGGCTATGGAGGCTGGTCTGTACATTCCGTATCTCTGTTACTACCCTGGAATGAAGCCATTCGGCGCATGCCGGATGTGCGTGGTGGAGGTGGAGAACGGACGGGGAACACCGGCTTCCTGCACCACTCCGGTGGCGGATGGCATGGTTGTGAGCACCAACACACCTCAGCTTCAAGACCTGCGCAAGGGAATCACAGAGCTTGTCATCTCCGAGCATCCCCACGGCTGCCTCACCTGCCATCGGACAGACATACATGGCGCCAATCTGTGCGGCCCTGAAGACATATGCCTGCGCCACGTCTCCGTAACCGACCGCTGCGTCGCCTGCCCAAAGAACGAGCGGTGCGAACTCAAGGACACCACCATCTTCGTCGGAACGGGACTCACCACGCCCCTGACCTACAAGTACCGTAACCTTCCCGTGCTGACCCAAGACCCCTTCTATGACCTTGACTACAACCTGTGCATAGTATGCGGCCGGTGCGTGAGGGCCTGCGAAGAGTTGCGGGGCGATAGCGCCATCACCTTCACCGACCGTTCCGGCATATCCCTGGTCGGCCCTGCCCACGGCACTTCGCTCCTGGAGTCCGGGAGCGAGTTCTGCGGCTCGTGCATCGATGTCTGCCCCGTCGGGGCCTTGGTGGAGTCGGACTACAAGTGGGAAAAGGCCGTTGAAAACGTATCCACCACCTGCCCCCACTGCCCCGTTGGGTGCCAGCTTAAGCTGGATGTGAATCAAAGAGGCAAGGTCATCCGCGCCATACCTGAGCTAGAGGCCGATGCCAATCACGGGCAGGCCTGCTTCAAGGGCAAGTTCGGCCTCGACTTCATCAACAGCCGCAACCGGCTCACGACCCCTCTGGTGAGGCGCAACGGCTCCCTGGAAGAGGCTTCGTGGGAAGAGGCCCTCTCTCTGGTGGCGGAGAAGCTTTCCGGCTACAGGGGAGACCAGTTCGCCGCCATCGGCTCTTACCGGGGCACCAACGAAGAGAACTACCTGTTGCAGAAGTTCGCCCGCGTCGTCATGGGTACCAACAACGTCGACCACTCCTCCAACATCAAACCGGAGATGTTGGAGCCTCTTGGTGAAGCCCTTGGCTATCAGGCGGCCACCAATCCCATATGGGACCTGGAGGACGCCAAGTGCATCCTGACCATAGGGACCAACACCAGCGAGGAGCATAACGTAGCGGCGGTGCCTGTGAAACGGGCGGTGAAGAAGGGTGCAAAGCTCATAGTCATCGATTCCAGAGAGGTTGAGCTGACCCGCTACGCCACCACGTGGATACGGCCAAAGCCTGGGACGGACGCCATGCTGCTTGGGGGAATGCTCCGTGTCATAGTGGACGAAGTATTGGAGGACGAGGACTTCTTGAAGGACAGGTGCGAGAACCTGGATGCCCTCAAGCACTCCCTCTGGCGGTTCGATATCAACAAGATCGAGGATATAACGGGCGTTTCCCAGGACGATATACGCCTGGCTGCCCGGACATTCGCCGAGAACAGTCCGGCGGCCATTCTCTATGCCCTTGATACCGTTCCACAGTCACAGCGTGTCGACTGCGTGAATGCCCTGGTCGACCTTGCCCTCATTACCGGCAACGTCGGCAAGCCCAACGCAGGTCTCTACCCACTGCGGCCAGGCACCAACGACCAGGGCTCCTGGGACGTTGGATGCGTTCCAAACCTCCTTCCAGGCTACCAGGCCATCGACGACGTCTCGGCTCGTGCCGCCATGCAACAGGTATGGGGCGTGGATTTGCCGTCCGGCAGGGGCGTGGGCATCAACGATGTTTTCCAGTCCGTATCGGCGGGTAACGTAAAGGCCATGCTGGTGGTGGGCGATAGCCCCAGTTTCTCCAACGGCGACCTTGGAGATATCATTGAGACGGCTCAAAGCCTGGAGTTCCTGGTCGTACAGGACACCTTCCTGACCGGCCTGGCCCAGGTGGCCGACGTGGTCCTGCCCTCGGTCACATTTGCCGAGAAGGAGGGCACGTTCACCAACCTGGAGAGGCGTGTCCAGCCCTTGCGGAAGGTCCTTGATATCCAGAGAACGGAGTCAAGGCCCGACTGGTGGATAATCTGCGAGATTGCCAAGGCCATGAACGGCCAGGGCTTCGACTATCACTGCCCGGCCCAGATTCTGGACGAGATATCCAGTCTGATCCCGTTCTACGCCGGCATCACGTATCAGCGTCTCCTTTCCAAGAAAGGGCTCCTGGTGCCATTGCTGATGCCCAACTTCCCGCTGCCAAGCCAGTTGCACCCGTCCACAGGCGGGCAGAACGCTGGCATTCAGTGGCCGTGCACCACGCCCGAGGATGAGGGCAACTCCGTTCTGTATGCAGAGGGTTTTCCAAGCGGAAAGGCCAGGTTCATTCCCCTGGAAATGGGAGAGGCTCCCACCATGACCACCGCCGACTTCCCCTTCCTCTTCCTGCCCGGACGGGTGCTCCATCAGTCCCAGCAAGAGATGGAAATTGTGGTTGCAGGGCAGAAGAACCACATCCAGCGTGATGAACTGCTGAAGTTACACCCCCTGGACGCCGCCGATATGGGCATCAATGAGGAAGACTGGGTGGAAGTGATCTCGCACAGCGAGCGTATACGGGCAAAGGCCAGGCTCACCGAAGAGGCCTTCAGGGGCACAGTGTCCGCCACGTTCCTGTTCGGTGACCTGATGACTCGTCTGGAGAGCAGCGAGGACCCCGACCCGATGTCCCGTGTGCCGCGTCTCCCGTTGACTCCCGTCAGGTTGGCGAAGCTGGAGGCGTAATCTCTCAGACAGGCGGTTGAGTTCAATGGGTACGCACGGGATGAATGATTTCGTCTGCCAGTGCCATGTGTTCTTTTTAAAAAGATGTACTTGAGTGTCCTGAGTCAGAGATTAGCCATATAATGCGAGGCCTGTATTGTCATGCTGAACCCTTCGGCTCTGCTCAGGGTAAACTCCGTGAAGCATCTGGCGGGGAGGAAGCCCCACCTCCAGATTCCTCGTCCTTCTTGGTAAGGACTCGGAATGACATTTGCAGCAGTTTCCTGGTTCACTATTCTAAAGCAGGGATGATTTATGTCAGAGCTACCTGAAGCCACCGTTACCAGAAGAAAAGACCTGACCGACGACTCGATGCGGCTGTGGCTGGCACCTGACGTTCCATTCAGCTTCAAGCCCGGCCAGTACTGTACCATTGGCCTCGAGAATATCGAACGGGCCTACTCCATAGTGTCTGCGCCCCATGAACCGGAGTTGGAGCTGTTCATAGAGCTTGTCCCGGAGGGCCCCCTGACCACGAAATTGTGGAACCTCCATGAGGGTGACAAGGTCAGCATCCGCCCAAGGGCCAAGGGCATCTTCGTCATGGACCAGAAGTACACCAACCACTTCATGGTGGCCACCGTCACAGGTGTCGTCCCTTTCGTAAGCATCGTCAGGAGCTATTTTCACAGGGGTGAAGAGGGGCACCACTTCTACATCCTCCAGGGAGCCAGCTACCAGGACGAGTTCGCCTATGACGAGGAGTTGGGAGGCCTGGCCTCCTCCAACCCCGACACCATGACCTATATTCCCACGGTGAGCCGCCCCAACGAAGACAGGAACGACGGGTGGACAGGTATCACGGGCAGGGTGAATCTTCTCGTCGAAGAGTATCTCGACGAGTTCAGCCTGTCTCCCGATTCGACTCTCGTGTATGCCTGCGGCCACCCGGGAATGATAGAAGACGTGAAGGCTCGGCTCACCCCAAAGGGCTTCAAGGTAACGGAAGAACGCTTCTGGAAGCAGTGATTTTTGTAATTCCCCTCTGCCCACACATATACACATATATTTAGCGTTTAGCATAGCCCTCTACCGCTCATGGTGAGCTTGTCGAACCATCATCCTGAGCCCGTCGAAAGACGTTATTCCCTGCATACCGCCGTCTATGTCATTCCGAGAGCAGCGAGGAATCTACCCCTTCGCTCCCGGTGATCCCGTCGAAGCATCATCCTGACAACTTGTGTCGTCGTTGCGAGCGAGTCTCTGAGCAGCCTGTCCTGAGCGTAGTCGAAGGATGGCAACCTGGCGGGGTGGAGGTTACGCTTGTCTCATCTGTAATTCCGAGTGAAGCGAGGAATCTAGGGCATCGCACCGGATAACCCCGTCAAACCCAAGAAACTGCGCGTCGCAACGCTATTCCCCTGCATCCCACTGTCCTGTAAAATTGTCTCGTACCATAGCTAGCTCACACCAATAACTGGCACATACCCATAGTTGGTCACTACCCGTAGTTAGAAAGAATAGCCAGGACATGACCTCCCAGACTCCAATCCGGCAGCAGTACCTGAAGATCAAACAGGAGCACCCGGACGCCATCCTGCTTTTCCGAATGGGCGACTTCTACGAGACCTTCGACGAGGACGCGAAGGTGGCCGCCCGGGAGCTTGAGATCGTCCTCACGTCCCGGGAGATGGGCAAAGGACAAAAAATCCCACTGGCAGGCATACCATATCATGCCCTCGACGGCTACCTGGCCCGCCTGGTGAAGAAGGGCCACCGCGTTGCCATCTGCGAGCAGATAGGGGACACGTCCCTCAAAGGCCTTGTGGAGCGCCAGGTTGTGAGGGTGGTGACGCCTGGCACGCTTACGGAGACATCTCTTCTGGAACAGAGCGCCAACAACTACCTGGCCGCGGTGGTCGTACAGGGTGACGAGGCCGGCCTCGCGTACGTCGACATAACCACCAGCGAGTTCGCCACCACCCAGATATCAATTGATGACCTTGCCCTGGAGCTTGACCGCCTTGGCGCATCGGAGGTGCTCCTTCCCCAGGGTTACTCTTTCCCCTCGTCCGTATCCGATTTTCTCGTCACTCCGCTTGAAGAGGAGGAGTTTCGCCCTGCCGGAGCGGAGCAGGCTTTGAAAGAGCACTTCGGTGTCGCCACCCTGGAGGCCTACGGCTGCCAGGGAATGCCCCTTGCCATAGGCGCTGCCGGAGCCGTCCTGGCATACCTTCGCAAAACTCAAAAACAAGCACTTGAACGCCTGCAAGGGCTTCACACCTACTCGCCAAGGGCCTTCATGCTGCTTGACCATCAAACGCGGCGCAACCTGGAACTGTTCCAGGCGGGAAGATGGGGGGAAGCTTCACACTCGCTGCTTTCCAACCTGGACCTGACAAATACCCCTATGGGAGGGCGCTTGCTGCGAAGATGGCTGGGCCAGCCTCTCCTGGACCTGCCTGAGTTGGAGCGCCGACAGGACGCGGTGCAGGCCCTCTATAAAAACCAGATTACCCGTGAGGAGGTACTGGCCGACCTCAAGCCCATACCAGACCTGGAGAGGCTTCTGAATCGTATCGCCACAGGAATAGCTATCCCCAGAGAAGTGGTGTCGCTGAAAAGCGGCCTTGAATCTGTTGCACATCTGAAGGGACTGCTGGAAGAAGCTGGCAAGTTTCCGTCATGGCTGAGTCGGGGCCTCGACCCCTGCGACGCCGTGGTCTCCCTGGTGGAACAGGCGTTGGATGACTCGCCCGGCACGACCACAGGCGAGGGTGGAATCATACGGCAGGGGTTCTCGCCCGACCTGGACGAGCTGAGGGACGTCTCCCGTAACGGCAGGGAGTATATTGCAAGCCTTGAACGTACGGAGAGGGAACGCAGCGGCATCAAGTCCCTCAGGGTCGGCTACAACCGGGTCTTCGGCTACTACATCGAGATCAGCAACTCCAACCTGTCACAGGTCCCGTCCGACTACACACGGCGTCAGACCCTGGTCGGCGGCGAGCGGTTCATCACCCCTGAGTTGAAGGAGTACGAATCAATGCTCCTCAACGCCCAGGAGCGCATGGAGGAACTGGAATCAACGCTCTTCCGTCAGGTGTGTTCTCAGATAGCCGACTCCGGCCAGTCCATCGCCTCCACCGCGGCCGCCGTCGCACACATCGACGTCCTTGCCGCCCTGGCCGAAGGCGCGTCCCGCTTCGGCTACGTGCGCCCAAAGCTCACACTCGAAGATACCATCGAGATCAAAGAGGGGCGGCACCCAGTCGTCGAGCGGATGCTGCCTCCCGGCTCCTTCGTGCCAAACGACACCCTGTTAAGCAACAACGACGCCCAGGTCGTCATACTCACCGGCCCCAACATGTCCGGCAAGTCCACCCTCATAAGGCAGGTGGCCCTCATAGTCCTCATGGCCCAGATAGGCAGCTTCGTCCCCGCCGCGTCCGCCACTATTGGCATCGTAGACCGGGTGTTCACCCGCATCGGCCTTCAGGACGACCTCTCCACCGGCCAGTCCACCTTCATGGTGGAGATGGTTGAGACCGCCAACATCCTGCACCACGCAACGCCGCGGTCCCTGGTTATTCTGGACGAAATAGGCCGCGGCACAAGCACCTACGACGGCCTTGCCATCGCCCGTGCGACCGCCGAGTACATCCATAACAGCCCGCGTCTTGGCTGCAAGACCCTCTTCGCCACCCACTACCACGAGTTGATACAGCTTTCCCAGACCCTGCCCAGGGTGCGCAACCTCAGCGTGGCCGCGGTTGAGAGTGATGGCAGAGTCGTGTTCCTGCACCGCATCGTCGATGGCGGGGCCGACAGGAGCTACGGCGTCCACGTCGCCCAGCTTGCGGGCATGCCGCCGTCCGTGGTCACACGCGCCTGGGACCTCCTCTCGGAGCTTGAGGGCGACGGCCCAAAAGCCATCCCGCGGCAACGTCCTCTGTTCACCATAGCCGACCCCGTCAGGGATGAACTCAAAAAACTGGATATATCGTCAATGACCCCCCTGGAAGCCATCAACAAGCTCTACCAGCTACAGCAGGAGGCCGGGGAGGCAGAGTAGTGGAATCAGCCACGTATTGCATGAGTTCCCGCTCATCCTACCTACGGCGGGCCTATGGCCTGAGCCTGTTGAAGGATTATTCTGAAAGCAACCTGTGGGTTGATCGTCGTTGCGAGCGAGTCCCCGAGCGTGGCAATCTGGTGGGGTGGGAACTCCCCCCGCTCATCCTGAGCTTGTCGAAGGATACGAGCGGAAAGGACAAAGTGGACAAAATAATTAAAGCCATTTCATCCTTTTCGAGAAGTTCTTCTGTGAGGTGTACACAGGCAGGTGGTGTCCCTGAAGGGCATGCTCCACCAGAAGACGGAACTCCTCCCGGTCTCCCACCGTGACCACCGCCTGCTCATGGGCCTCCGATATGGCGACCGGGTAGCCATGGCCCTTGCGGCTCTGGTCTACCAGCAGGGCGTGGGTCAGTGCAAGCAACTCTGGGTTCTCAACGACCCACGCGGGCACCTCCACACGGGCCATCTCCGACCCAACGTTCAGGTAGAAGAAGTGCACCGCCTGCTCCCCGTAGTAACGCTCCACAATGGACGACGTGCTTGCAAAGCAATCAGACCTCTCACCCATATCCAGCAGTGAGCCAAAAACGTCCCTGTCCGTCACCCCCGCAATGGCATCGCAGGGCCTTTGGCCCAAGCTCAGCTTGCCGCAGTGCATGTCGCAGTTGGCGGCCTCGTAGGGGCACTGGCGGCCGTCCAGTCGCAAAACATTCACAACGTCTGTGCTGCGAGGAAGGCTGACGTACGATGCCAGAGCCAGCGGCCTCGTCCGGGCCATAACCCGAAGCTCCTCCAGGGCAGGCAGGAACATATCGTCCACCAGCACCCTCCGCACAAAGTCCGGATACGCCTGACCCACCAGCCCCCACAGTATCAGCGAGCCGTCTATCAGGGCCAGGGTGGGTATATCGGGGTCGGACTCCTTCGCCAGGGCGACCAATTCCCGCAGCTCTTCGACAGCGCGCAATGCCCCAAGGAGATGCCCTTCCAGGCTCTGTGTCCGGTTGCCCTCAGGCTCCAGGATGTGCATATCATCCTCGTCCGTGTAGAGGCGCGGCTCGTTCCCCAACCGCGCTTCGGGGTTGCGGCCGTATTGAATATGCACCGTACCCATGTTTATGAGGTAGCACTGGATGGCCATGTGTCTGTCAACGTCTATGTGCGAGCCGTCAACGGCAAGGACGGTGTAGTCGGACGGCAGGGCAGGGGAGGGGTGTCGCTCCGATAGGGAACCATTGAGGCCGGCGATGAGGAATGTGGCGCGGCTCAGCTTCCTCTTCTCCTCAAGGGCCGAAGGTTCTGCCGTGGAGAGGGTATCCATCGCTCGCTCCAGACGGGAGGCCCTGTCGGCTTCCTGGGCGTTCAGATTGGAGGCCACCTTCTCTATCTGGCCGACGACTTTATGTAAGTCCAGCGACATTCGCTACCTCGTCCTCATAGGTCTACCTAAAGCTCACAACTTATGTCATTCCGAGCGCCAGTGAAGAATCTGGGGCGGGGGAACACCTCCCTCCAGATGCTGCACGAAATGTACCCTGAGCCTATCTACATATTGTCGTTGCGAGCGAGTCCCCGAGCGCGGCAACCTGCTCCCGCTCATGGTGAGCCTGTCGAACCATCACCCTGAGCCGAGAGTTTACCCTGAGCGTAGCCGAAGGGAAGGGCATGAGCGGTATGCCTCCTCCGCTCACCCTGAGCCGAGAGTTTACCCTGAGCGTAGCCGAAGGGAAGGATACGAGTGGTATGGCTCCTCCGCTCACCCTGAGCCGAGAGTTTACCCTGAGCGTAGCCGAAGGGAAGGGCATGAGCGCAGGGCTATCAGGCCGTCTTTTATTACTGGACACTATCTTAGCACCCTGTCGTCCCCGACGCGGCGGGTGATACGCTGCTGGTCAAGGTATTCAAGCAACGACAGCGCGTACTTGCGGCTGGTCTGGAACCGGTCACGCACCTGACCCACGTTGATTTTCCCCTGCTCCTTGACGATGGCTATTATGGCGTCCACCACCTCCTTGTAGGCCACCGCGTCATAGACCACCGATTCGTTGAGACGCACAACGCGGCCTTCGTCCACCAGCATGGCGAGCAGGTCGTCATCGAGGCTCGCATCCGTTGGCGGCGAATACGGGTCTGACCGCAGTCGGCTCACATACTGCTCCACGAGGCGGCTCTGACCATCGTTCAGCGACACCTGATGCTGTGGCAGCCGCACCACGTTGGTCTCCTCAATCACGGTTTTTTCGCCCACAAGATATGTGAGCACAAGCGCGAAACCCTGGCTCGACAGACTCAAACGGCTGCGTAGCTCTTCCTTCTGTATGCCGCGCCGCAGTGGGTGCTCTATATGATACGACTCGAGGGCATTTCTGGCCTTGCTCACCAGCGATGCCCAACCTTCTGCCGAGTATACCAGGGAACGTGGTGCAAGGGCGTCTGGCCCCAGCACTATCACGCTTTTATCCGAAGCGAGTTTCTCCACGAGACCCATTGTTTCTTCCATAGATAGGTTGGCACGGTCGGCCAAAACCTGAAGGCTGCACGGCTCCGAGGACTGTATTGCCTGCACCAGCATCTCGTCCTGCGCCCCCATCTCCATGACCTCAAGTCGCTCCAGGGTGGGGGAGTGGCGGCGGCGATGGCGTTTTGGGTACGGGTCCACCACTGTGCCGCCTCCAAGCGTCGCGTCCGAGGAACGTATTACAAAAAAATCCCCCTTTACCACGGCCAGGGGGTTTTCCAGGCGGATCTGCGCCCACGTCTCCTCTCCGGGACTTACCAGGTTTTGCTCCAACAGCCGCACCCGAGCGACGGTCTCCGTTGCGCCTGTATGGAATGCGACGGGGCTGTTGTGCTTCAGTCCCCTGGGGGCATCGGCCAGCAGATGAAGCCGCACGTCGAGGGCGATGGTTGGCCTTAGCCAGCCCGGGACCGTGAGTACCTCACCGCGCTGAATCTCGTCGTGGGACACCCCCGACAGGTTCACCGCCAGCCGCCGTCCGGGCGATGCCGTCTCTATCTTCTGGCGATGGCTCTGTAGGCCGCGTATCCGGGACACCTTGCCCGACGGCAGTATAGCGACCTCCATACCTACCGACAGCGACCCGTCTATGAGCGTGCCTGTGACCACCGTGCCGAAGCCCGACATCGTGAACGAGCGGTCGATGGCGAGTCGTGGCCGTCCGGAGTCCTTCCGCGTCTCTGTGTTTTCCAAAAGAATATCCAGTGTTTCCAGCAGTTCTGGAAGCCCCTCGCCCGTCATCGCGGACACGGCCACCATGGGCGCTCCTTGCAGGGTGGTGCCCTTGAGCACGTCCTCCACCTCGGCCATCACCAATTCCAGCATCTCCTCGTCAACAAGGTCCTTCTTTGCGATGACCGCCAGCCCCTTCTTCACCTGAAGCAGGTCAAGGATGGCAAGGTGCTCTCTGGTCTGCGGCATCACCGACTCGTTGGCGGCGATGACCAGCAGCGCCAAGTCGATGCCCCCGACGCCCGCCAGCATGTTTTTAATGAACCGCTCGTGGCCCGGCACGTCAACGATGCTCACCTCCTGGCCGCTTGGCAGCGTGAGCCAGGCGAACCCCAGCTCGATGGTCATGCCCCGTTCCTTCTCCTCACGGAGGCGGTCGGGGTCGATGCCGGTGAGGGCCTGGACAAGGGTGGACTTGCCGTGGTCTACGTGTCCTGCGGTGCCTATAACGTACATAGAAAAGTTTGGTAAATTGGGCTTGCCACTAGGATAGCACACGGGCAGGGGAGATGGGAGTGGTGTCTTGAAAGGGTATGTTATGCTATTGCTTCATTGTAGGCTAACTCCCAAGTGTTGTACGCATTTAGGTAGGTGTTGTACAGGGAGTTAAGCTCATTGTAAAGTTGTGTCAGTTCGCTGTAATAAGGTTCTTGGAGTGTGCAAGTGCCTGCCACGCTTCCACAGTAAAAAAGGCGTTTTTGGTCGTAGGCCGCCTCTTTCTCCTCGTAGTTTTGAAGGGCTAGGTCCCGTGCGGCTTTTGAGGAGTTGACCTTCTCCCTCAGGGCCTGATTCTCCGGATGAGTGTTCTTTTGTAGGTCAATTATGTAACCGTTTACATTGGCGTGAGGTATCCAACACCCATCGTCCTGCGAGTTGGCATCTCCTCTGGGCCAGTAATAGTAGATATTTGCTTCCATCCTAATATCTACCACCCTATGTGCCACACGACCTGAACCGCTTAGATTGCACTCAACCGTTGGAGTGAAGCTGATCACCGTTCCAATAACCACGTCCTGAGGGGTGAAATTTGCTAGCCAGGTTGCTGAATCCAGGCAGGTGATTTTGGGCTCCATGCTACCCGTGCAAGCAAATGTCCCGGCATAAGTTTCTACTATAAAAGGGGCTCTTTGTCCCTTTAGGGATGCTATCTCGACTTGTAAGCTGTTGATTTGTGAGTTCAGAGAGTCTTTCTGTGTGAGTAGGGCATCTCTCTCGTTCCTAACTTCATTAAGATGTCCTACTTCACTGAGCAAAGTCTCGTTATCGGCTATCTTGGTGGCAAGCTGCTCCGTGGTAGTTTCTAGGTCGGCAGTCAGTGTTTCATTCTCGGCGGTCTTGAGCCACAGAGTGGCTAGCTGTCCTGTGGTTGTTTCAAGGAGGGTTTCAGCCTCGGCAGTCTTACTGACTAGGCGCTCCGTGGTTGTCGCAAGGTTAGTGGTCAGGGATTCATTCTCAGCTGTCTGGTTGGTCAATTGCTCCGTTGTAGCAGCCAGGTCTCTAATCAGGGCTTCGTTTTCCGCTATCTTCGCGGTCAGCTGGCCCCTGGTTGTTCCAAGGTCGCTGGAAAGTTGATCTCTATCTGCTTGGACAGAACCCAACTCGGCCTTGGTCGTGGCTAGGTTCGAGCGGGTCTCTATTAGTTGGAATAATATGACCACAAGGATTGTGGCCGAGAGAACCCCCAAGAATGTAACGATGAAAGATAAACTACGCATGCCCGTCTCCCTTCCTACGGATTACAGCCCCTCATGCCAACAGAACTCGCTCATTTGGTTCGCCAGGCTTACTTGATATACAGCGGTAAATATGGGCATTTGATGCACGGCCTCTATTCGAAGACCTGAGTTTCCGATTCTGGCCTTTCGGAAAGTCCAAGATACTTATGAGACAGGCTATACCTGACCCATTGGATAGGCGAAGACTGTCCTAATGGTCATTATGTGCTGTGGAGAGTTGCTTCATAATCGTAAGGTAGGAGAAAGAACATCCCTTTTGATATTTCACTAGCAATAACTGAGGTGGACCCCATCGTTAGGACAGAAAAGGGACTTTGTTAAGATCGTGCCCTGCT